>JALYHC010000108.1 GCA_030776765.1 Actinomycetota bacterium
GCTGGTTGCCCGGCAGGAGCAACGGGTGCAGGAGCTGCGCTCGGGACGAGATGCACATCGGGTGGAGGCGGCCCTCAAGGAGCTGCGAGCCACCGCCGAGGGCGACGGCAACCTGCTCTACCCGATGAAGGACGCCCTGGCCGCCTACGCCACCGTCGGCGAGGTCTCCGACGTCCTGCGAGAGGCCTTCGGCGTGTATCAGCCGCGGAGATGACCGAGGAGGACCACCGCCCCCGGTTCCTCATCTTGGGGGCTGGTCCGGCCGGCAACAGCGCCGCCACCACCGCCGCCTCCCTGGGGGCGCGAGTGGTGCTGGTGGAGCCCGCCATCGTGGGGGGAGCGGCCCACCTCTGGGACTGCATACCGTCCAAGACCATGGTGGCCACCTCGGCCCGTCTGGAGGCGGTACGCCATGCCGGAAGGTTGGGGCTGAGCACCGAAGGCGCCGGTGTCGACCTCGACCGCCTGGCGGAGCGGATGGCGGCCATCACCGGCAACCTGCAGGGGGGGCTGCTCGACCTGCTCGCCTCCCAGGGGGTGCAGATCATCGAGGGGTGGGGCCGGTTCCGCGACCCCCACTCGGTGGAGGTGCCGAGCGAAGGCGGCCCCCACGGATTCACCTTCGACCTGGCACTGATCGCCACCGGCTCCAGCCCCCGGGTGCCCGAGTGGGCCGAGCCCGACGGGGAGAGGATCCTCACCACTCGCCAGGCATACGATCTGCCCGAGCTCCCCGAGCACCTGGTGATCATCGGCTCGGGCGTGACCGGCGTGGAGTTCGTGCACATCTTCTCCAGCCTGGGAAGCAGGGTGACCTTGCTGGTGAGCCGCCAGCAGGTGCTGCCCCACCGAGACGCCGAGGTGGCGGCCGTCTTGGAGGAGGACTTCCTGGAGCGGGGCGTGGCACTGCTCAAGGGCGCCCGAGCCACCGCCGCCCGCCGCACGGACGACCGCGTTGTGGTGGAGACCGAGGACGGCCGCCGGGTGGAGGCGTCCCACGTCCTGCTGGCCATCGGCTCGGTCCCCATGAGCGAGGAGCTGGGCCTGGACGCGGCCGGAGTCAAGACCGAGCACGGCTACGTGGTGGTGGACGAGTACCAGCGCACCACCGTGCCCTCCATCTACGCCGCCGGGGACGTGACCGGCCAGATGCCGCTGTCCTCGGTGGCCGCCATGCAAGGGCGCAAGATCGCCCGCCATGCGCTGGGCTATCCCGTCAAGCCCCTCGACTATCAGAAGGTCAGCCAGGCCGTCTTCACCGAGCCGGAGATCGCCTCCGTGGGCCTGGAGGAGGCCGAGGCCGCTTCGGAAGGCCGTAAGGTGCGCATCACCAAGGTGCCCTTCGCCGCCAACCCCCGCGCCCTCATTCAGGGCAACCCGCGCGGCTTCGTCAAGGTGATCAGCGACCCGGCCACCCGGGTAGTGCTGGGAGGCACGGTGGTGGGCCACCATGCCTCGGAGCTGATCTCGGTGATGGCCCTCGCCGTGCAGGCCCAGCTGAGGGTGGACAGCCTGGTGGAGACCTTGATGGTGCACCCCTCGCTGTCTGAGAGCCTCACCGACGCGGCGGAATAGAGAGTCTCCTCCACCCTGCGCTGCCCATGCCCGCAGGTCGTCATCTGGCGTCGCAGGTGAGCAGACTGGACGACGACCTCTACGGTCGGTGAGACGCGCCTAGTCGATAAGAGTGTCTTCGTCGTCCTGCGCAACCGCGCCGAGCGGGAGAACGAGCAGGCCCGCCTAGCCCTTCGACAGCCGATTCCCGGCCCCCTCCCCAGTTCCTCTTCTTCGGGGGCTGGTCGGACATGAGAGGAGCTGGAGACAGAGTAGGCCGCCCACCCCCGAACCCCAGGCCCCGCAGGCGGGGGAGGGAGAAAGTGGGGGAGGGTCTTACCTGACGATGGCCAGCACGGCGCCGGTGGCCACCGTGTCGCCGGCCTGCACCCGAAGGTCCACCACCTCGCCGTCCATCGGAGAGCGGACCTCGTTCTCCATCTTCATGGCTTCCAGGACGCACAGCGACTGATCGACCCTCACCCGCTGACCGGCGCGCACCATCACCTTCACGATGGTTCCCTGCATGGGGGCGGTGACCACGCCGGCTTCCTCTCCCGCCGCAGCGGCCGGCCTCTTCAGCTTGGGGGGCCGGCGGCGAGGGGCCGGACGGCGGGCTCCGCCGGAGGGAACCTCCAGCT
>JALYHC010000109.1 GCA_030776765.1 Actinomycetota bacterium
CTCCTACACCGCCTGGGAGGGGCGGGTGGAGCCCTCCCTGCGGATGGGCGGTCCCCCTCTGCCTTGAGCGAACCTCAGGTTCTAGTGGCACCTGACGCGCCACCATTGCCCAAACCTAAAAGTTCGAGAAGGCTCGATTAGCACTCCTCGGAAAGGACTGCTAAAGTTGGCACTCCAAGGCCAGGAGTGCCAATCCCGTGACCGACAGAGGACCGACAGAGGAGGGGAGCTGATGAAGCTGCAGCCGCTGAACGACCGAGTGGTCGTCAAGCCCAAGGAAGAGGACGAGGCCCGCACGCCCAGCGGGCTCGTGATCCCGGACACCGCCAAGGAGAAGCCCCAGTTGGGCGAGGTGCTGGCGGTGGGCCCGGGTGAGTACGACGACGGGGAGCGCGTGCCTCTCGGGGTGGAGGTCGGCGACCTGGTCGTCTACTCCAAGTACGGCGGCACCGAGTTCAAGTTCGAGGGAGAGGACTACCTCATCCTCTCGGGCCGCGACCTGCTGGCAGTAGTCAGGTAACCGATCGAAAAGGAAGAGGAGGAGATATCGATGGCAGCAAAGGACCTGAGATTCCACGAGGAGGCGCGCCGCGGCCTGGAGGCCGGCGTCAACAAGCTGGCCGATGTGGTCAAGGTGACGCTGGGGCCCAAGGGCCGCAACGTGGTCCTCGAGAAGAAGTGGGGTGCACCCACGATCACCAACGACGGCGTGACCATTGCCAAGGAGATCGAGCTGGAGGACCCCTGGGAGAACATGGGCGCCCAGCTCGCCAAGGAGGTGGCCACCAAGACCAACGACGTAGCCGGTGATGGCACCACCACCGCCACCGTGCTGGCCCAGGCGATGGTGCGGGAGGGGCTGCGCAACGTGGCCGCCGGCGCCAACCCCATGGAGCTGAAGCGGGGCATCGAGCAGGCGGTGGAGCGGGTGGTGGACTTCATCCGTGACTCGGCCCGTGAGATCGAGAGCCGGGAGGAGATCGCCCACGTGGCGGCCAACTCGGCGGCCGACCCCGCCATCGGTGAGATCATCGCCGAGGCCATGGACAAGGTGGGGAAGGACGGCGTGATCACGGTGGAGGAGAGCCAGACCTTCGGGATGGAGCTCGAGTTCACCGAGGGCATGCAGTTCGACAAGGGCTACATCTCGCCCTACTTCATCACCGATCCGGACAGGCAGGAGGCGGTCCTCGAGGACCCCTACATCCTGATCGCCAACCAGAAGATCACCGCCGTGCACGACCTGCTCCCGGTGCTGGAGAAGGTCATGCAGCAGGGCCGGCCGTTGGTGGCGATCGCCGAGGACGTGGAGGGCGAGGCACTGGCCACCCTGGTGGTCAACAAGATCCGCGGCACCTTCCAGTCGGCGGCGGTGAAGGCCCCGGGCTTCGGTGAGCGCCGCAAGGCCATGCTGCAGGACATCGCCATCCTGAGCGGTGGCACGGTCATCTCCGAAGAGGTGGGCCTCAAGCTCGAGAACGTCACCGTGGACATGCTGGGGCGGGCCCGCAAGCTGGTGGTGACCAAGGACAACACCACCATCGTGGACGGGGCCGGGTCGGCCGACGACGTGCAGGGGCGCATCAAGCAGATCCGCAGGGAGATCGAGAACTCGGACTCCGACTGGGACCGCGAGAAGCTCTCCGAGCGGCTGGCCAAGCTGGCCGGCGGCGTAGCGGTGGTCAAGGTCGGGGCGGCCACCGAGGTGGAGCTCAAGGAGAAGAAGCACCGCATCGAGGACGCCCTCTCCGCCACCCGTGCCGCGGTGGAAGAGGGGATCGTGAGCGGCGGCGGCGTTGCCCTGCTGCGGGCCCAAGCGGGCCTCGACAAGGTGCGCGGCGGCAGCGACGATGAGAAGACCGGTCGTCAGATCGTGCGCAAGGCCCTGGAGGAGCCGCTGCGCCAGATCGCCGACAACGCCGGCTTCGAAGGCGGCGTGGTGGTCGAGCGAGTGCGGGGCTTCGACGAAGCCAACCGGGGCTTCAACGCCCAGCGGGGTGAGTACGAGGACCTGCTGCAGTCGGGCATCGCCGACCCCGCCAAGGTGACCCGATCGGCCGTGCAGAACGCCGCCTCCATCGCGGCGCTCCTCATCACCACCGAGGCGCTCATCGCCGAGGAGAAGGAAGAGGAGAAGATGCCGGCCGGAGCCGGTGCCGGCGGCATGCACGACATGATGTAGCGCCCGTTCAGCCGGGAACAGAGCAGGCGGCCCCCTTTCGCGGGGGTCGCCTGTTTTTCTCTCCCTGCTCCTCCTCTGGTGGGGGAGCAAGGCGAGGCTCGGGAGGGGGATCCATTGCGGCCACCCGGACCTACGCCTAGCGCTCCTCCAGCCACTCCAGGGCACGGTCGATGAGGAGCTGGTGCCCGGCGTCGTCGGGCACCTCCACCTTCACGTCGGGCTCGATGCCCACCCCCTCGAAGCTGGTGTGGTCTGAGGTGAACCAGCGAGCGACGGTGAGCTTGAGCACCGCCTGGTTGGCGAGGGCGAAGTCCTGCTGGACCG
>JALYHC010000110.1 GCA_030776765.1 Actinomycetota bacterium
GGGTATTGGCGGTGCCAAGGTCGATGGCCATGTCCCGGCCTGCAAACGACAAGAGACTCTCTGGCACGGAAGGCCCCGCTTTCGATTGCCGGTCAGCTTAGTGACGGCCTGCTCGCCGCCGCCAACAAGGGTGGAAGCGAACCTTAAGTTGTTCCCCACGTCTCACGTGGACTTCTCTCTAATGTCTGGGGGGGTGATGCGGAAGGCGGTAGGGCATAGCCACGCGTCCCCACTCAGCCCTCCCCTAGCCCGGCCGTAGACCGGGCGGGAGGAGGTCTCAGCCCTCCCCTTGCCCGAAGAAGATCTCCAGCTCCCGCCGGGCGCTCTCAGAAGAGTCGGACCCGTGCACGAGGTTCTCGCCGATGTCCAAGCCATAGTCGCCGCGGATGGTGCCGGGTGGGGCCTGCAGGGGGTCGGTGGCCCCCATGACGGCCCGCACCACCGCCACCGCCGATTCACCCGACCACTCCATGGCCACCACCGGCCCGCTGGTGATGAAAGAGACCAGGTCCTTGTAGAAGGGCTTGCCCTGGTGCTCGGCGTAGAGGCTGGCAGCCATCTGCTGGTCGACGTGCAGCATGCGGATGCGCTCCAAGCGGAGCCCCTTGCGCTCCAACCGGGAGATGGTCTCTCCCAACAGGCCTCGAGCCACCGCATTGGGCTTGGCCATGAAGAAGGTGTGTTGCGTCCCCACTACCGCCCGCCGTCCGCCTGCCCGTCGACCCGCTGGCCGTCGAGGCCGGCGATCGTAGCGGTAGGTGGTCGGTCTCGCCCACCCATGAGGAGAGTCCTCGCCTCCCCCACCACGTACAGCGAGCCGCTGACCAGGAGTGCATCATCGGGCCCCGATGACGCCAGCGCACGGGTGACAGCTTCGGGCACTGTGGCGACCTCGTGCACCGGGACGGCCGAACCGAACGCTTCCCGTGCAGCGGCGGCCACCTGCGAAGCCGGTAGGGCTCGCTCGCTGATGGCTGCGGTGGCGAACACCTCCCGAACCTGCCCGGCCACCTGGGACAGCATCTTGCCGAAGTCCTTGTCTCCCAACACCCCCACCACCAGCCGCCAGGGGAGGTCCGGGAACTCCTCGGCAAGGGACCGGCCCAGCACCTCGAAGGCCTCCGGGTTGTGCGCCCCGTCGAGCAGCACCAGGGGCGACCGGTTGACCACCTCCAGGCGCCCGGGCGACCGGGCAGCGCGGACGCCGTCCCTGGTCGCCTCCTCGGACAGCGCCCGTCCAAAGAGCTCCTCGCAGGCGGCCAGCGCCACCGCCAGGTTGCGGGTTTGGTGGCGTCCATGCAACTGCAGGTGGAGGTCCTGGTAGGTGTGGTAGACGCCGGCCACGTCGCACCGCCAACCCCCTACCGCCATGGCAGCCGACTCCAGGTGGAAGTCCACCCCGTAGCGCCGCCATGGAGCACCGACCTCGGCCGACCGGGCGGCGGCCACCCTCTCGGCATCCTCGGGCAGCGCACCGGTCACCAGCACACTCCCCGGCTTGCAGATGGCCAGCTTCTCGGCGGCGATCTCGGCCACCGCCCCACCTAGCACATGGGTGTGCTCGAGCGACACCCCCGTCACCGCCGCCACCTCGCTGCGCAGCACATTGGTGGAGTCCAGCCGGCCCCCCAGGCCGACCTCGACGACCCCCACGTCAACCGCCCGCTCGGCGAACCAGGCGAAGGCGGCGGCGGTGACCAGCTCGAAGTAGGTGGCCTGCTCCCCGGTCTCCCTCAGCAGCAACTCGGCGAAGGGCTCGACGTCGCCGATCGCCGCCCCGAACTCCTGCGGTGCGAGCGGGACGCCATTGAGGGCGATGCGCTCCTCCACCCGCTCCAAGTGGGGAGAGGTGAAGGTTCCCACAGTGAGGCCGTGGGCGGCCAGCACCGAAGTGGTGATCCAGGCAGTCGAGGTCTTGCCGTTGCTGCCACTGATGTGCACGGAGGGGTAGCCCCGCTGGGGCTCGGCCATCATCTCCATCAGCCTGGCGATCCGCTCCAGGCCCGGCTTCATCCCCAGGCCGATATGCCGGTCCAGATAGGCAACCGCCTGTGAGTAGTCCGTGGCCGCCCCGCTACCCGCCCAGGTGCTCGAGCTGGGAATGCAGGCGTGCCCGGCGCTCGCCCAGCTCGCCCGCCTTGGCCCGCTCCTTGCTCACCACTGCCTGTGGTGCCCGCTGGCAGAAGTCCGGGTTGGCCAGCTTGGCCTCCGCCCGGGCCAGTTCCGCCTCCGTCTGCGAGATGGCCTTCTTCAACCGGGCCAGCTCCGCCTCCCGGTCCACCTGGCCGGCCAGCCCAACCAGGGAAAGGAAGGCCTGCACGGGACCGGCCACGATGCGGGTATGGGCAGAGGCGTCGGCAGGAGCCTCGCCGAAACGCGGTCTGGTGGCGGCCAGGCTGGAGAGCTGGGCCACCCACCAGTCCTCGGAGACGGCTTCAGGATCGACGATCAGCACCTCCAGCGAGGTGCTGGGGGCCAGCCCGTGCTCGGAGCGGAACCGGCGGATGCCGGTGACCAGGTCCTGAAAGATGGACATGCCCGCCGGAGCGCGACGGGCGGGAGGCTCGGGCCAGCGGGAGGAGGCCAGCAGGGAGTCTCCCGAGAGCTCCGACCACAGCTCCTCGGTGAGGAAGGGAACCGCCGGGTGGAAGAGCTTGAGCAGGTCACGCATGACCACTCCCAGGGTCTGGCGGGCCGCCGAGGCCCGGGCCGGCTCCCGCAGCGGGACCTTGGCCATCTCCAGGTACCAGTCGAAGGCCTCGGACCAGGCGAACTGGTAGAGCAGGCCGTAGGCGTCCGAGAAGCGGTACTGCTCGCAGAGGGCATCGAAGCGCCCCACCACCTCGTGCAGGCGAGCCAGGATCCAGGCAGCCTCCGGTCCCGGATTCTCCGGGTAGCCGCCCTCGGTGGGCACGCTTCCCCGCTCGAGGTGCTGCAAGCTGAACCGCACGGCGTTCCACAACTTGTTGCCGAAGCGGCGAGCCGCCACCACCCACTCCTCTTGGAAGGGCACGTCCTGGCCGGGAGAGGTGGCCTGGATGAGCGCCAGGCGCAGGGGGTCGGCCCCGTGCTCTTCCACCACCTCCAGGGGGTCGACGGTGTTGCCCAGGGACTTCGACATCTTGCGGCCCTGGGCATCTCGCACCAAGCCGTGGATCATGGTCTCGGCGAAGGGGACGTCGTCCATGAAGTGAAGGCCCATCTGCATCATGCGGGCCACCCAGAAGTACAGGATGTCGAAGCCGGTCACCAGCGCCGAGTTGGGGTAGAAGCGCCCCAGGTCGGGGGTGCGGTCCGGCCAGCCGAGCGTGGAGAAGGGCCACAGGGCCGAGGAGAACCAGGTGTCGAGGACGTCCTCGTCCTGCGCCAGCTCGGTGCTCCCGCAGTCGGGACATGCAGCGGGGTCCCGACGGGCCACCACCACCTCGCCGCAGCCACAGTACCAAGCCGGGATGCGGTGGCCCCACCAGATCTGCCGGCTGATGCACCAGTCCCGCAGGTTCTCCATCCAGTGGAAGTAGCTCTTCTCCCAACGCGCCGGGAGCAGCTGCGTCCGCCCTTCCCTCACCGCCTGGATGGCCGGGGAGGTGAGCGGCTCGACCTCCACGAACCACTGCACCGAGAGGTACGGCTCGACCACCGTCTCGCAGCGGGAGCAGTGGCCCACCGCGTGCACGATCTCCTCGACCCCTTCCAGCAATCCCGCCTCGACCAGCGCCCCCTTCACCGCCCGGCGGGCCTCGAAGCGGTCCATCCCGGCAAATGGTCCCCCTGCCTCGGTCACCCGGGCGCCCTCGTCGAGCATGATCACCCGGGGCAGCCCATGCCGCTCGGCGATCTCGAAGTCGTTGGGATCGTGGGCCGGGGTGACCTTGACCGCGCCGGTCCCGAACTCGGGGTCCACCGACTCGTCGGCCACCACCGGGATCCGCCGGTCCAGGAGGGGCAGCAGCACCTTCCTTCCAACCATGTGGCGATAGCGGGGGTCATCGGGGTGCACCGCCACCGCGGTGTCGCCCAGCATGGTCTCCACCCGGGCGGTGGCCACGGTGACGCCCGTACTCGGGTCGTCGGCGAAGGGATAGGTGACGAAGGAGAGCTCGGCCGGCTCCTCTTGGTGATCCACTTCGATGTCAGAGATGGCGGTGCGGCACCGAGGGCACCAGTTGATGATGCGCTCTCCTCGGTAGATCAGCCCTTCCTCGTAGAGGCGGACGAAGACCTCCCGCACCGCTCGGGAGAGGCCTTCGTCCATCGTGAAGCGCTCCCGCGTCCAGTCGCAGGAGTTTCCCATGCGGCGCATCTGCTCGGTGATGCGCCCACCGGACCGCTCCTTCCACTCCCAGACCCGCTCGACGAAGCGCTCCCGGCCCAGCTCCTGCCGGCGGAGGCCCTCCTCGGCCAGCTCCCGCTCCACGACGTTCTGGGTGGCGATGCCGGCATGGTCGGTCCCCGGTAGCCACAGCGCCGCGTAGCCCTGCATGCGCTTGCGCCTGATGATGGCGTCGATGATGGCGTGCTCGAAGGCATGGCCCATGTGCAGCGAGCCGGTGACGTTGGGGGGCGGTATGACGATGCAGAAGGGCCGGCCGTCGGGATGTAGCTCAGGCCGGAAGACGCCTGCCTGTTCCCAGGCCTGGTACCAGCGCGCTTCGACCGCCTGGGGGTCGTACGTGGGCTCCATCGTGCCCTTCGCTCATCATGGGAGGCATGTTACCTGATCCTTCCGGGCCCGGGAGCGGGGGGTGGTGGAGGGCTGCTTCTCCACCTTCCTTGCCCGCCTCGGGGAGGAGGTGGCGGGGAGGGTGCCGCCAGCCCGGTGGAAGTCCTCTGGCCGGGAGTCGCCAGGCGGCGCTCTCCGGCCAGGACCAGGAGCCCGGTGAGCACCAAGAGGGCTCCCAGTGGCCCCAGTCGCTCGATGGAGCGAGGCCCGGTACGAGGCAGGGTGTCCGAGCTGCTGCTGCCGGCGCTGCCGACAGCCGGCCTGCTGGGGGAGGAAGGCGGGCTGGGCGTCGTCCCCGCGATCCTGACGAAGTTCACCCGCGAGTCGTCCTGGACCTCTGCGGCGTTGTCCGGGTTGGCGCCTTCCCAGCCAGTCACCGCCACCGTGTTGAGCTGAGTCAGCCCGACGAGCGGCGCATAGTCCTCGATGATGAAGTCGCAGGTCACCGAGCTCCCTGCCGCCAAGGTGGTGCCCACCAGGTGGGGACAGACCTGTATCTGGTTGGGGCCCCAGGTATCGGTCACCTCACCGATCACCATGTCCACGGACCCCGGGTTGGTGATCACCGCCCGAAAGGTGACGTTCCCGCTCAACGCCCCGACGATGGTCTCCTCGTCCGTGAAGACCCCGTCCTGATCGGCGTCATTGACCTTCTCCACGCTGAGCTGGATCTGCCCCAGTTCGGCTGTGGTGGACGAGGTGGTGGTAGACGAGGTGGTGGAGGTGGTGGACGAGGTGGTGGTGGTGAGCGAGGCCGCGGTGCGCCGCGCCGTCCGCTGGCTCTACGTGGAGGAGGGGTGGGTGGCGGAGGGCTCGGCGGCGGTGGCCGCCGCCGCCCTCCTGGAGGGCGCCCTCCCCGGCGTGGAGGGGCCCGTGGCGGCGGTGCTGAGCGGCGGGAACATCGACGCCCGGCTCCTGGCCGGGATCCTCTCGGAGCACGACTGAAGCGCATGGCGACCATCCTGGGCTACCGCGGGATCTTCCCGCGCATCCACCCCTCCGCCTTCGTGGCCCCCACCGCGGTGGTGATCGGGAACGTGGTGGTGGAGGAGGAGGCGAGCATCTGGTTCGGCGCGGTGATCCGCGGCGACGAGCCGGAGCACGAGATCCGGGTGGGCGCCCGCACCAGCATCCAGGACAACTGCGTCCTCCACGTGAGCAAGCAGGGGCCCACGC
>JALYHC010000111.1 GCA_030776765.1 Actinomycetota bacterium
TCATGGCACGAGGTCAGCGGGAACTTGCCGACCGACTTCGGGTTCCCGATCGAAGTTCATGCCCACGAGCCGGAGACGATCTACGTCGTTCCCATCAAGAGCGACTCGGAGCACTACCCGCCTGACGGAAGGCTCCGCGTATACCGAAGCCGAACGGGCGGAAACGAGTGGGAGCCGCTCACGAAAGGCCTGCCGCAACGGGACTGCTACGTCAACGTGTTGCGCGACGCGATGGCCGTCGACTCGCTCGACTCCTGCGGCGTGTACTTCGGTACGACCGGCGGCCAGGTCTACGCCTCGGCCGACGCCGGGGACAGCTGGGTCCCCATCGTCCGGGATCTTCCGGCCGTGCTCTCCGTCGAGGTCCAGACACTCCCATGATCCGAGTCGTGCTCCCGGCACATCTGCAGACCCTCGCACAGGTGAACGGCGAGGTGGAGCTCCACGTCGAGGGCCGGGCCACGCAGCGCCTGGTGCTCGACGCGCTCGAGGCTCGGTATCCGATGCTGCGCGGGACGATCCGTGACCACGTGACGCATGAACGCCGGCCGTTTGTCCGGTTCTTCGCTTGCCGGCAGGACCTGTCCCAGGAACCGCCCGACGCCCCACTGCCCGAGGAGGTGGGGAAGGGGAGCGAGCCGCTCCTGGTTGTGGGGGCCATGGCAGGCGGCTAGGCGATCTCGGCGAAGGGCTGTGAGCGAAGCCCGGGTACTCGCCAGAACCTGGGCGGACTCGGCCAGGGAGAGCCTCAAGAAGTAGCGGTAGGCCACGATCGTGCCCCACTCGTGAGGCGACTTGGGAGTCCTGGGAGAAGGCGATCGGGGATCGACTTTGCCCTTGGGGGGCTTCATCGTCTGAAGGGTGTTCCCGCGGAATGAGATATCTATGGGCGTCCTGATCAAGAGAGCAACTGGCAAGGGGGCGCCAGTGCCCGGGCCATCAAGACCGACGGAGGTGCGCTAGCGCGGTGATGTGAGCGGATGTTCGCCCGCGGAGGGCCCCCGGGATGTGAGCTGCCGCGGCAGCGATGAACAGAGCGGCAAACCCCCAACCCATACCGGCGAAGCCCCAGCGGGCAAGTATCGCGCCGCCGATGGAGGCGCCCAGCATATAGCCGAACTGCATGGTGGCCGTGCGCAAGCTCATGGCCGCCAGTCGACGCCCCTTGGCGAGACCGAGTCCGAGGGCTGCGCCTGCGATTGTGCGACCAGCCGCGAAGAACGCCAGGACCGCGAACGCGATTGCACTGAAGAGCAAGCCTGCTCGAACCCCGCCGAGCACAGCCACGGTTCCGGCCGCCGCCAGCGCAAACACCACGAGCAGCGGTGGAGGACCTCCCCGCAGCCACCGTCTCCCCAGGAAGTTCCCGGGGAGGTAGGCGACCGCCCCCATTCCGAGGACCAATCCCGTCAGGCGAACGCTGGCTCCGTACGTCTCGATGAAGAAGGCACCTGCATAGACGAGCATTCCGGCCCAGGCGGAGAATGCCAGCAGCTCTCCTAGTGCCCAGCCCTTGACGCCGGGGAGCTTCCACAGCCCCAGCGGATCACACTCCCGGCCTCCGTCGGGTGTGGCTCGGTCCCGCCAAGCCACGGTGGCGAGAGCGACCAGGCTCGAGGCGAACGGCACGGCTACCCATGCCCAACGCCAGTGGTAAGCAGCTACCAAGCCAGCCAGCGGCTGCCCCACGACCCAGGCCACCGGCTGGCCCACCAAGGCCCAGGAGAGCACCCGAGCGCTCGTCCCTCCGGCGGCCCATGCTTCTGAAGCCGCCAGCCCGCCGGAGAGCACGAGTGCCAGGCCGAGACCGATGACGACCTGCGCTACCACCAGTAGGACGAAAGTGGGAGACGCCGCACTCCCCAGCGAGCCCATCGCCAGCAGCAGGAGCCCCGAGTTGAGCAGGTAGGTGAGCCGGTAGCGATCACCCGTGGTAGCAAGGATCAACGCCGCCACGCCGGCCGTGACCCCCGAGACCGCTCGCAGTTGGGCGGCGGCGGCGAGGCTGACTCGGAAATCAGCCGCCACCTGGGGGAGGATGGGGGAGAGGACGAGGATGGCGGCTTGCGCGGCGAACAGGCACGCGAACAGGACGACGGCAGGAGCCAGGCGCGCTCGCTCGCCCACGTACGTCACGCCTGACACCGACCCCAGATCAGGGAACCTGAGGTTCTGGTGGCGCGTGGGGCGCGACTATTGCCTAGAGGTCCCCTCCACGCACTGACCCAGCTGCCCTTGCTTCTCGTCACGACCTGGATGACGGCCGGGCCGGGCACCACCGCGAACACGTATGCGGCCAGGGCGAAGACGGCCAGAGTGCCCGGGTCAGGCACGCAAACGCCTTGGAGCCGTAGGGCCTGTCACGATCTGGGATGGTGCCGGCCGCCCATCGGGCTTCGAGCCTAATGTCACCAGCGAGAGGATCGAAGGTGGACGATGTGAGTGACCGAGCACCGGACGACACGCGCCGGTCGGAACGCGTCCGCCTTCCGAGGATGGACCTGAGCCAAGCCTGGGAGGCGAACGCTTGCGGCTTCATAGCCCACGCCCGCAAGCCCATGCACGACAGCTATTGGCGCTTTCACCGCGAGCAGTTCCTGGCCCTCTTGCCGCCACCGGGCCGACTCACCCTCGACATCGGCTGCGGTGAGGGCCGCCTCTCCCGAGACCTCAAGAAGCTCGGTCACCGGGTGGTGGGGATCGATGCCTCACCCACCATGGTGCGCCATGCGCGAGAGGCCGACCCCTCGATCGAGGCCCACGTGGCCGACGCGGCGAGGCTTCCGCTTTCCGATGAGGTGGCCGACCTGGCGGTAGCCTTCATGTCCCTGCAGGACATCGACGACCTGCCGGCTGCTGTGGCCGAGACGGGACGTGTCCTGGAACCCGGTGGCCGCTTTTGCCTGGCCATCGTCCACCCCCTCAACTCAGCGGGGAGGTTTGCAGGCCGGGAGCCTGCCAGCCCCTTCGTGGTGTCGGATTCCTATCTGGAACCGTTCTACTACCAGGACACGGTGGAGCGAGACGGCATCAGCGTCAAGTTTGCCAGCGCCCACCGTCCCTTGGAGGCGTACTTCGAGGCGCTGGCCGCCGCCGGCTTCCTGGTCGAGCTTCTCCGCGAGCCCCCGGTGCCTGAGACGGCGGTCTTCTCTCCCAGCGACCGGCGCTGGCAGCGGGTCCCACTCTTCCTTCACATGCGGGCCGTCCGCTTGCCACCACCGCCGCCACGATGACGGTCCGGACCTGGTGGAAGTCCTTCCCCGTACCCACTTGCAGGGTCATCACGGCAGGCTGTACTCCCATCCCTCTTGCCATTCGAACGGCGCGGCGACGAGGGCCTCCAGGGCCGATCCCCACAGCAAGTGCTCCAGGGCCCATCTGGTGGCCGTGTGGCCGATGAGCACAACTCGACTGCCGTCCCATCTGTCCGAGAGGTCGTTCAAGAAGTCCTCCACCCGCCCGACGACCTGGCGATAGCTCTCCCCACCCGGGAAGGGTCGGTCGATTCGCCGCCAGCGCTCGGCCTCCAGTCGGGCGACCGGCATGCCGTTGAGCACGCCGTAGTTGCACTCGCGCAGGCGGCGGTCCCGGTAGATGTCAATGACAGAACCGCCGAAGGCGATCTCAGCCGTCTCTACCGCTCGTCTCAGGTCCGAGGTGAAGACGGCGTCGACGCCATCGGACCGGCGCCGTTCCCCCAGTGCCCGGGCCTGCTCCCGGCCCTTCTCGGACAGCCGGCCATCGAGCCATCCCGTGGCGATGCCGCCCTCGTTGTCCTCGCTGGTCGAGTGGGTCTCGAAGATGATCCGGACGGACATCACGATACAAAGGGAGCACGCCATTCTGCCGGCTCGAAGGGCGCTCCGAAGTAGGCCGTCTCGGACGCAATGTTTCCTCCCGCGACTGAATAGATGACAGCGGCCTTCCATGTCATCCCATCCCCGTAGTCGGCGTCCGCCTCAGCGACCACCAAGTCACCAGAGGAGTGCATCTCGGTCAGCGTGAAGCGCGGCGGTGAGGGAAACGCCTCCACCATGCGCAGGATGTTTTCCCTGCCGACTATCCGCTCCCCGGACTGAGGGTACGAAACGATCGCATCGGGTGCGTATCCGGCTGCGAAGTCCTCCCATCTGCGCTCGTTGTAGGCGGTGAACATTTGGGCGACGACTGTCTCGTTCTCAGTACGCACGTTGCTTCCCTCCATTCCTACTTCGATCCGGTCCCCGCTTCATGGCTCTGGGGTTCCACTTCGGCGCGGTCGTCGTGTCGCGCAGGACATCGAGAATCTGCAGGCCCGAGCTGAGGTACATGTGAGGGTCAGTCCTTCCGCGCCATGTACCACTCCCGGTACTCGTTGCAGCGCCCCCGGTCGTCCAGGCGAATCAGGAAGATGTTGGACCACTCGCCCAGGTTCTCCCCGGCGGTGTAGGTGATCCAGCCGCGTGCCACTCCCAGATTGCCTTCAACGGCCAGCACCTCGTGGCGGAAGTCGAACTCCTCGTTCGGGTCGATGCTCAGCCATTCGTCGACAATCGCCTGGCGCCCGTGCAGCCCGTCGTCGAAGGGGTCGGCAGAGTATGTGGCGTCTTCCGTGAACAGGCTGCCGATCTCGTCCTGGTCCCGGCTTCGCCAGGCGCGTTCGTACCGGTCCAGCCAACTGCTCACGGTCTGTGGGTCCATGGTCGTTCAACTCTACGCTGCCAGGAGGGGGCGCCTATCCTGCGACTCCTCGTTCGTCATTGGGGGAGGGACTCGTGTCGTCGGGCCTGCTGAGGATGGGGAGTGCCTGGCTGGCTCTGCTGGCCGTGGCGATGATGCTGCTCTCGGGGGCGGCCCTCGCCCAAGAGGTCCTGCTGGGAGGCAAGGTTCTCGCCGCAGAGGAGGTGGTCGTCCCGGCGGGACAGACGGTCCCCCACGACCTCTATGTCTCTGCGGGAAGGGTCCGGATCGAGGGCCGGGTGCGGGGCGACCTGGTGGCGGCCGGCGGGGACCTGGACGTCAGTGGCGAGGTCACCGGCGACCTGCTGGCGGCCGGTGGGACCACGACCATTTCCGGGGAGATCGGCGGCGATGCACGGGTGGCGTCCGGCCAGGTGCTGGTGGGCGGCTCTGTGGGGGAGGACCTCCTGCTGGCGTCGGGCCGCGCCACCATCGCCCCGGAGGCGCAGGTGGCGGAGGACCTCATCTTCGCCACCGGGCAGATGACCCTAGACGGGACCGTGGACGGCGACGTGTTGGGCACCACCGGCAGCTATCAGAAGCGGGGCTCGGTGGGCGGCACCGAGCAGGTGACCATCCGGGAGCCGGCCGAGGAGAGGCCTCCCACCGCCCTGCAGCGCCTCCTGGACGGGGTGCTCAGGTACCTGGGCATCCTGCTGGTAGGCGCTCTGTTCCTGTGGTTCGCCCCGCGCATCATGATCGCGGGGGCAGCGTCGCTCCGCCGCCGGCTGCTGGCCAGCCTGGGCCTGGGCATCTTGGCCATCGTCGGCTTCTTCGTCCTGGTACTGGCCGTCGTCCTGGTCACCGTGCTGCTGGCCGTCGCCCTGGGCCTCCTCGGCTTCGGGGCCCTGACGTTGGCGGCGATCTTCGCCGGAATCCTGGTGGCCGCCCTGACCTCCTTCCTCTTCTTCCTGGCGGTGGCCTTCCTGGCCCAGGCGGTCGTGGCGCTGGTGCTGGGTCGCCTGGTGGTGGGGGAGAGGGCCGGCTCGTTCTGGCGCCACTTGATCGCCTTGGCGCTCGGGCTGCTGGTGGTGGTGCTCGTCTCAGCCATCCCGCTGGTTGGAAGCTGGCTGGAGTTCCTCATCGTCCTGTTCGGCCTGGGGGCCCTGGTCCTCGGTGTGGCGGCCCGAGACAGAGAGCCGGTTCCGGAGCACGTTGGCTAGGGCGAGGGAGAAGACCCCTCCCCCAGTTCCCTTCTTCAGGGGGTGAGCGGCGATATGGATCTCCTGCGCTCAGCGGGGGCCGCTCACCCCCCGAACCCCCCGGGCCCCGCAAGCGGGGGAGGGAGAAGCGAGAACCCCTGCAAGCGTGGGAGGGAGAGGGGAGAACCCCCGCAAGCCGGGGCAGGGAGAAGACGCTAGGCCGGCTCGTTACCGGGCTTCCACTTGATGCTGCAGCCAACGCTCGGCTTCTGGGCCTCGGGCACCGGCCGGCCGGCCAGCACTGCATCGAGGGCTTCCCGCAGGTCCTCCCCGGTCACCGGCACATCGCTGCCCGGGCGGCTGCCGTCCATCTGGCCGCGGTAGACCAGTCTGCGGTCGGCGTCAAAGAGGAAGAAGTCCGGCGTGCAGGCCGCCCGGTAGGCGCGGGCCACCTCCTGGTCCTCGTCGTAGAGATAGGGGAACGTGAAGCCGACCCGCTCCTTCTGCTCGGCCATGTGCTCAGGATCATCGCTCGGGTACTGCTCGACGTCGTTGCTGCTGATCCCGACCACCGCGACCCCGCGGTCCTGGTACTCCTTCGCCAGCCCCGCCAGCCCGTCCTCGACGTGCTGAACGTAGGGGCAGTGGTTGCAGAGGAAGACGATCAGCCAGGCGGGGGCCCCGGCGAAGTCGTCGAGCGAAACCATCTTGCCGTCCGTGTCCGGGAGGCGGAAAGAAGGCGCCTCGGTGCCCAGCGGCAGCATGGTGGAGGTGGCGGCCATGGATCTTCTCCTGTCTCGGGGAAGGGCCAGGCTAGGCGCCCGGGAAGAGCTACCGGAGGGGCACGTGTCGGACAACGGGGCAGAATGGTCGCCACGAGAGGAGTGAGGGCATGGAGGAAGTCGAGGGGCGAGAGCTGAGGGAGGGGCACAGGGACCGGGCCGTCTCCGTATCTGAGGAGGCGCTCCGTTTGCTGCGCCAGGAGCTGGTCGAGATCTGCCGGCGCTCATACGAGCGGGGCCTGGTGGCCGGCGTGAGTGGCAATGCCAGCATTCGCCTTCCTGGTCCGGACGCCGGCCTCGTGCTCATCAAGAGCACGGGCTGCAGCCTGGGCGACATGACGGTGGCCGACACCATGCTGATGGACTTGGAGGGGAGGGCCTTGGAGCCCGGCAGGCAGCCTTCAATGGAATGGCGCTGGCATCTGGGCCTCTACCGGATGCGGTCCGACGTGGGCGGTGTAATACACCTGCACCCGCCCTACACGGTGGCCTGGGCGGTGGCCAACCAAGTACCCCCACTGGTCCATACGGCGGCCCGCGGGGCCTTGGAGAGGCTCGACATCGTCGAGCTGGCGCCTTCGGGGTCCCCGGAGCTGGCCAAGCTGGTCCTGGACGCATTCGGCGCCGACCCCGAGCTGCGAGTAGCCCTTATGCGAGAGCACGGGATGCTGGCCGCCGCGTCCACCCTGCGTGCGGCTTTCTACCTGGCCGACTACCTGGAAGATACGGCCAAGGTGGCCCTGCTCTCGGCCCAAGTGGTTGGCGCCCTGGGGATGCGGGAAGAGCTGTCGGAGGTGGCTCCAGTCGGCTGGCGCTGCGGGTAGCGTATGGCCGGGTCAGACGGAGCCGGACAGCCGGCGATCCCGTTCGGCCTGCAGGGTCTCGAGCTCGCTGCTCGAGAGGCCGAGGAGCCTCATGTGCCCGGGCGCTTCCGAGCGGCACGAGAGCCGTGGCCAGAGCCGGGCGGCCAGGCGGCGGAAGAGCTCCGGCCCTCCCAGCTCGGCGGTGGCCAGCGGCCCGGCCACCGTCCACCGGAGGGCCAGCCCTTCCGAAACGATCCGGTCCAGGTCCGAGGCGGCCACCTGGCCCATCTCCACGAGGTGGACCGCCTCCCGAAGCAGGGCGAACTGGAGGCGGTTGATGACGAAGCCGGGGACGTCCCCGACCCGGATGGGTAGCTTCCCAAGGCTCCTGAGAACGCCTTCCATTCGCCGCACCACCTCTGGGTCCGAGCTCTGCGACACGACGAGCTCCATGATCGGGAAGGCGGCCGGCGGGTTGAGGTAGTGGGTACCGACCAGCCGGGTGGGGTCGACCAGTTCGCCACCCACCTCCTGGAGGGTGAACGAAGAGGTGTTGGTGCACAGGATGGCCGAAGGGGCGGAGCCTTGCGCCTCCCCGAGCTGGCGGCGCTTGAGTTCGAGGTCCTCCGGCAGCGACTCGATGACGATATCGGCTCCGGCTGCCGCCTGAGCCGTGGTGGCACACCACTCCAGGCTGCTCCCGTTCTGCAAGTGGCTGCGCACCGGGGCCAGGGCCTCCTCAGGAGAGGTTCGTGGGGAGGTCGTGACCCGTAACTGATGACCAGCAACGGCGTACTCGGCGGCGATGCCCGAGCCCATCAGTCCGGCCCCGAGAACTGCGACACGCAATGGCGAGATGTCCATCGCTTGACGACTGTAGGCCGCAAGGGCGGAGCCCGTCCCACCC
>JALYHC010000112.1 GCA_030776765.1 Actinomycetota bacterium
ACCCAAGCCTGCTGCCTGCTGTGGCAGCCGGCTCTCTGGCCGCCCTGGGGAGCGCCTTGCTCACTCGACTGGGCTGGACCAGGCGGGCCGAGAGGAGAAGCCCTGGGAGACCTGCTGCACCGTAGACGACTTCAGGGCAATCAGCAGCTAGGCACCGTTGCTTTGCCGGGCCCGCCGGCCAGGTGATGCGGCCGGGGAACCTCCGGACGCAGGCTACCGTAGGAGCCGCTTCAAGGAGCGTGAGGAGATGAGGAAACCCGACATTCCGGTGCCGATGAAAGGCCTCGCCAAGGGGATGTGGGTGACGCTGCGCACCCTCTTCAGCAGGCCGGTCACCGTCAACTACCCCAAGGTGAAGGAGGAGCTGGTCCCTCGAGCGAGAAGCGTGATCGCCCTCGACCAGGAGGCCTGTACGGTGTGCATGCTCTGCGCCCGGGAGTGCCCGGACTGGTGCATCTACATCGAGGGGCACAAGGAGCTGCAGCCTCCCAGCCGGGAGGGGGGGCGAGCCCGCTCCCGGGCGGTGCTGGACCGCTTCGACATCGACTATGCCCTGTGCATGTACTGCGGCATCTGTGTGGAGGTGTGCCCCTTCGACGCCCTCTTCTGGAGCCCCCAGTACGAGTTCTCGGAGTACCAGATGGGGGACATGCTCCACGACAAGGAGCGCCTCCAGGACTGGCTGCAGACGGTCCCCGAACCTCCGCCCGTGGAGTCCTAGTGGAGTGGATCTCCAGCCCTGCCAATTGGGCGTTCCTGGCCATCTCCTTGCTGACCCTGGGGGCCGGGCTGGGCGTGGTGACCCGCAACAACGTGGTGCACTCCGCCCTGCTGTTGGTGGTGGCCCTGGCAGGGGCGGCAGCCCTCTTCCTGCTGCTCGGCGCCGAGTTCGTGGCCTGGGTGGTGGTGCTCATCTACATCGGGGCGGTGATCGTGCTGTTCCTGTTCGGCGTGATGATCACCCGGGCGCCCATCGGCCGCGAGGCCAGGCTGGACCATGACCGCCGCTGGCCGGCCGCCCTGGTGGCCGCTTCCATCTTCGGCCTGATGGCGGGCTCCTCCTGGGTGGCCTTCGGCACCACGCCCCTGGAGATGACCCCGGACGCTGTGGTGCGCACGGCAGGGGTGGGGGAGGCCCTCTTCACCCGCTTCGTGCTCCCCTTCGAGGCGGTCTCCTTCGTGTTGCTGGCCGCCTTGATCGGCGGGATCACCCTCGCCCGACGGGACCCGGAGACGTGATCGTCAGCCAGTTCCTCATCCTGGCGGCCCTGCTCTTCGCCATGGGGGTGTACGGGGTGCTGGTGCGGCGTAACGGGATCCTGGTGCTGCTCTCGGTGGAGCTCATGCTCACCGCCGTCAACATCAACCTGGTGGCGTTCGGGGCGCACCTCCGAGACACCCTGGCCACAGGACAGATCTTCGCCCTCTTTGTCATCACCGTGGCGGCCGCCGAGGTGGGGATCGGGCTGGCCATCGTGCTGCTCATCTATCGCAACCGCCGCACCGCCAATCTGGACGAGCTGGACCTGATGAAGTGGTGAGGCGGTGACCCCCACCCCACCGAAGAGGGGGAGCGAGAAGACCCCCACCCCAACGAAGAGGGGGAGCCCCCCGTGCTGACCGAGTACGCCTGGCTGATCCCGGTCGCTCCCTTCCTCTCCTTCCTGACCATCGTGCTGCTGGGGAAGCGCTTGCCCAAGCGGGGGGCGGAGATCGGCATCGCTGCCGTGGGCTTCTCGTTCCTCTATGGCACGGCGTTGTGGGTCTCGAACATCGCCTCCCCGCTCGACTTGCAAAGCTCGGTGGAGCTGGCCCGGGTGGGCCCCTTGGTGCTGGAGGCCGGCTGGGTGCTCGATGGGCTCTCGACCATGATGCTGGTGGTGGTGGGCCTGGTCTCCCTGATGGTCCATGTCTACTCGGTAGGTTATATGGAGGGGGATCGCCGCTTCACGTTCTTCTTCGGCGCCCTGTCGCTGTTCACCGGCTCCATGCTGCTGCTGGTGCTGGCCCCCAACCTGGTGCAGCTCCTGGTCGGGTGGGAGCTGGTGGGCCTGTGCTCCTACCTGCTCATCGGCCACTGGTGGGAGGAGCACGTCAACTCCTCCTCGGCCATCAAGGCCTTCATCACCACCAAGTCGGCCGACGTGGGATTCCTGATCGGCATCTTCGTGCTGGCCGCCGCGGTGGGCTCCTTCCGTATCGACGAGGTGCTGGAGGCGGCCGAAGCCGGGGCCCTTGGCCCGGGCGTGGCGGTGGCCGGAGCAGTGCTGCTCTTCATCGGCGCCATGGGCAAGAGCGCCCAGTTCCCGCTGCACACCTGGCTCCCCGACGCGATGGCCGGCCCCACCCCCGTCTCGGCGCTGATCCACGCCGCCACCATGGTCACCGCCGGCGTCTACATGGTGGCCAGGATGTTCCCCCTCTACGAGCAGGTGGCCACCGAGGCCCGCATGGTGGTGCTGGTGATCGGCACCATCACGCTGCTCATCGCCGGGCTGCTGGCCATGGTGCAGGACGACATCAAGCGGGTGCTGGCCTATTCCACCGTCAGCCAGCTCGGCTACATGATGGCCGCCTTGGGGGCCGCCGCCTTCACCGCCGCCATGTTCCACCTCTTCACCCATGCCTTCTTCAAGGCGCTGCTCTTTCTGGGATCGGGGTCGGTGATCCACGCCGTCCACTCCAACGACATGAGCGACATGGGAGGGCTGCGCAAGCACCTGCCCACCACCTTCTGGACCTTCGTGGTGGGCTCGCTGGCCCTGGCCGGCGTCCCGCCCCTGGCAGGCTTCTTCTCGAAGGACGAGATTCTGGCTGGCTTCAGCGAGGAGGGCTTCGTGTTGGTGCTGGCCATCGGCGTCTTCACGGCCCTGCTGACCGCCCTCTACATGGCGCGGGTTGTGTTCCTGACCTTCTACGGCGAGTACAAGGGCCAGGGGCACCCGCACGAGTCCCCGGCCATCATGACCGTCCCGCTGGTGGTGCTGGCTGTCCTCTCGGTGGTGGCCGGCTGGGTGAACGTCCCCGGCGTCTTCACCGGCTTCGCCCACTGGGTGCAGACCGCTTTCGTGGAGGGCCACGCCGCCGAGCACTTCGACTTCCTCGCCCTGCTGCTCGGCCTGGCGGCCGCCACCGCCGGGATCGGGCTGGGCTACCTGCTCTACTTCCATGACGCCGACACCCAGCAGGGCCGGGACCGCCTGCGGGTGCCGTACCTGTGGCCGCTGCTCCACCGCAAGTACTACCTGGACGACCTGTACTGGCATGGGGTGGTCCGCCCGGTGCGGGACCCGCTCTCGCGGGGGGTCAACTGGAGCAACGACTACCTCCTCGACGGGGCCGTGAACGGGACCGGACTGTTCACGGGATGGCTGGCCCGCTTCGTCTACGGCGACCTCGACCAGCGGGGCATCGATCTGGCGATCAACGGGGTGTCGGTGGTGACCGGTGGCTTCGGGGGAGCGCTTCGCTACCTGCAGACGGGCAAGGTGCAGCAGTACGCGGCGGCCCTGTTCGGCGGGGCGGTGCTGCTGGTGGTCGCCCTGCTGTTGTTCGGTTGAGAGTTGCTGTTGTTCGGATGAGAGAGGAGGAGGTGGATGGGCTGGTTCGATAGCGGCTGGGGCGTCAGCCTGGTGGTCTTCCTGCCGCTGGCTGGGGCCTTGCTGCTGCTGGTGCTGCCCAGGACCGCCGAGGGAGCCATCAAGGTGACCGGTCTGGTCTTCACCTTCGCCTCCTTCGTCCTCTCGGTGGTGGCGGCGGCCCGCTTCGATTACGGGGAGTCGGCACGGTTCCAGCTCGGCACTGACCTGCCCTGGATCCCGTCCATCAATGCCGCCTTCCACATCGGCCTGGACGGGATCAGCCTGCCCCTTTTGGTCCTCTCCACTTTCATCACCCTGCTAAGCGTGATCTACTCGTGGGACCACTGGCCGGAGCCCCACAACCCCAAGGCCTTCCTCGCCTTGATGCTGGTGCTGGCAACCGGCATGGCGGGCACCTTCGTGGCCCTCGACCTGGTGCTGTTCTTCATCTTCTTCGAGCTGGTGCTGCTGCCCATGTACTTCATGATCGGCATTTGGGGCGACCGGACCGTCCTGCGCCTCCCCGGCTTCGGCATGCGGGTGGAGACGCGCCTCTACGCGGCCATCAAGTTCTTCCTGTTCACCCTCTTCGGCTCGGCCTTCATGCTGCTCGGCTTCCTCGGCCTCTACTTCCGCGGGGGCCGCACCTTCGACATGCTCGAGCTGGCCCAGGCGGGCGCAGGAGGCGCCTTCACCGGCACCTTCGCCTTCTTGGTCTTTGGGGCCCTCTTCTTGGGCTTCGCCGTGAAGGTGCCCATGTGGCCGCTTCACACCTGGCTACCCGACGCCCACACCGCCGCCCCCACGGTGGGATCCGTGCTGCTGGCGGCCATCCTGCTCAAGCTGGGCTCCTACGGTTTCATCCGCATCGCCCTGCCCATCCTCCCCGAGATGGCCAAGGCTTGGGCGCCGGCCATCGCCGTGCTGGCCGCCATCGCCATCATCTACGGCTCGCTGGCCTGCCTGGCCCAGACCGACATGAAGCGCCTGATCGCCTTCTCATCGGTGGGCCACATGGGATTCGTCATGCTGGGGATCGCCACCCTCACCGACGTGGGCCTCAATGCGGCGGTGATCGGCATGGTGGCCCACGGGGTGATCACCGGCCTGCTCTTCTTCTTGGCCGGCTCCATCCAGCACCGCTACCACACCCGGGAGATGGCCCGCCTGGGCGGCAATCTGAAGCTGATGCCGGTGTTGGGGGGGATCCTGGGCTTCACCGCCTTTGCCTCCTTGGGCCTGCCCGGCCTGGCCGGCTTCTGGGGGGAGTTCATGGCCCTGCTGGGGGCTTACAACCCGCTCGGGGAGCTGAGCCTGGGTGTGTTTCGCAGCGCCATGGTGGCGGGGGCCATCGGCACGGTGCTCACCGCCGGGTACATGCTGTGGATGCTGCAGCGGGTCAACCTGGGCGAGCCCGCCGAGGAGTGGCTGGGCCACCAGTTCCATGACGCCGACCGCTTCGAGCTGGTGGCTTGGCTGCCGCTGGTGGTCGTCATCGTGGTAATCGGCATCTACCCCAAGGTGGTGTTCGGGGCCACCGACCAGGCGGTGGTCAACCTGGTGCGCACCGCCTTCGGAGCCTGATGCCCAGCTTCGACTACCACGCCTTGGCCCCGGAGCTGGTCCTGGCCACCACCGTGCTGGTGGTGCTGGGCCTTGACCTGGTGCTGCCGCCGGGGCGCAAGTTCCTGGCGGCGGCGGCCGGGGTGCTGGGGCTCACCCTCACCGCCGTCCCGCTGATCACCCTGGCCCTGTCGGGCACCGAGAGGGTGCTGTTCGGCGAGTCGTACGTGGTGGACGAGTTCGCCCTGGTGTTCAAGGCGCTGTTCGTCGTCTCCGGCTACGTGGTGCTGCTGATGTCGGTGGCCTACGTGGAGGAGGACCGCTACTACCAGGGCGAGTACTACTTCTTGCTGCTCTCGTCGGTGCTGGGGGCGGTGGTGATGGCCTCGTCGCGGGACTTCATCACCCTCTTCATCGGGCTGGAGCTGGTGTCGGGGCCGGCCTTCTTGCTGGCCGGGTGGCGCAAGGGGGACCTGCGATCCAACGAGGCGGCCCTCAAGTTCTTCCTCATTGGGGTGCTGTCGACGGCCATCTTGCTGTACGGGATGTCGCTCGCCTACGGGCTGACCGGCGAGGTGACCTTCTCCGGCGTACGGGCCGCCTCCGCCGGGCTGGCCCAGGAGCCGGCCTTCGTGCTGGCGGTGCTGTTCGTGCTGGCCGGGCTGGGCTTCAAGATCTCGGCGGTTCCCTTCCACTTCTGGACCCCCGACACGTATCAGGGCTCCCCGGTGCCGGTTACCGCCTACCTGTCGGTGGGCTCCAAGGCCGCCGGCTTCGTGGGACTGCTGCTGGTCACCTACCTGGCCTTCGGCGAGGTGGCCGCCCTGTGGGCGCCGGCCATCTGGGTGCTGGCCGCCCTCTCCATGACGGTCGGCAACCTGGTGGCGCTGTGGCAGCGGGACATCATCCGCCTGCTCGCCTACTCCTCGGTGGCGCAGGCCGGATTCATGCTGGTGCCCTTCGCCGGGGCCGCCTCGCTGGACAGCGGGGATCTGGGGGAGGCGTTCACCGCCACGGTGACCTACCTGCTCATCTTCGCCTTCATGAACCTGGGGGCCTTCGGCACGGTGATCGCCGCCATCCGCAAGACCGGGTCGCAGGAGATCGACCGCATGGCGGGGCTGTTCTCCTACGCGCCGGGACTGGCCGCCCTCATGGCCGTCTTCTTCTTCGCCCTGGCAGGCATCCCGCCCCTGGCCGGCTGGTTCGCCAAGTTCGTCGTGTTCCGGGCGGTGCTGCTCGGCACCAGCGGGTGGGGGGTGGCCCTGGCGGTGATCGCGGCGGTCAACGCGGTGATTGCCCTCTACTACTACGCCCGGGTGGTCAAAGTGGCCTGGATGGACCCCGTGCCGGACACGGCCCCCGGCCGGGAGGTGCGAGAGCGGCCCTTGGCCCCCGCCATGACCGTGGCCCTGGCCATCACCGCCCTGGTGACGCTGGTGGTGGGCTTCTACCCTCAGGCCCTGGCCTTCTTCGGCACCGCCAGCCAGGCCCTGGCATCGCCTTAGGGCAACCTGAGGCTGTAGTGGCGCGCCTCGCGCGGCTATTGCCCAAGGTTCGGGGCGCCGGCAAGTCTCCCCCGCCCGTCAGCCGCGGTAGCCCTCCTCCAAGAGGACGTCGCCCGTTTCGAGGCGGTAGTAGACCCGCCAGTGGTAGTAGCCGCGGTAGGCGCGTGGGTCTGACTGCATGACACCGGCGTAGGCCCCGATGGCGCTGACGTAGTGGTCGCTGTGGTTGTAGGCGTAGAGGGCGGCCGCCATGTCCTCCGGCGCCCCGTGCGCCACCAGGTAGCGGGCGGCGGCCCTGATGGCGTCCAACGGGTCGTTGATGTCCCCCTCGCCGTAGGCCTCCCAGGTGCTGGGCAGAAACTGCATCGGGCCTTGCGCCCCGGCCGGGCTGTCCCCCCGGATGCGCCCCATGCGGCTCTCCACCAGGTGGATGGCCGCCAGGTACTCCCAGCCGACCCCGAACTCCTCCTCCGCCGTCTGGTAGTGGGCGCGCAGCGCGTCGGCGGGGGGTGGAGCCACGATGTGCCAGTCGGGCAACTCCTGGCGCGGCTCGGTCAGCGGGCGCAGCTCCACACCCGCCCGGACATTGGCGTCGAAGGCGAGTCGCAACCGCTCGGGAAGGCTGGCTCGCACCTGCTCCCGCCACCCGGGGTGGGCCACCAGGTCCCGGTAGGCCCGCTGCTGGGCCCACCCCCAACCAGGCAGGTGTGCGAGTGGGGTGTCGGGAGCGCGGATGGCCTCCTCGGCGGCCAAGAGCACCCTGGCCAGGGCCTCCGGGTGGGTGAAGTTGGACACCCGAGGCGGTCCTGGTATGGCCTCTGTGGCCGGCGGTACGGAAATCGGGGTGGTGGTGGGCTGTGAGGGCGGAGAGAGAGTCGTCTGCGTGGTGGAGACGGCCACGGAGGAGAGCGTCGTCGAGAAGTGGGCGGTGGAGACGCCGGTCGATGCGGTGGTGGTGGACGCCAGACAGCCGCCCACCCCCATCGCCATCACCAGGAAGAGAGGGAACGACCGCCTGGGCACGTCGTCAGGGTACGGTCCTCTGGTGCTGAGAGAACGCCTCGTCGATCGCATCCGGGAGGCCGGTCCCATCCCCTTCGAGGAGTACATGGCCCTGGCCCTCTACCACCCTGAAGGCGGTTTCTTCACCGGCGGACCGCTGCGCTCCGCCCGCCAGGGCGATTTCCTCACCAGCCCCGAGGTGAGCCCCCTCTTCGGTGGCATGCTGGCCCGTTTTGCCGAAGCCGAGCGGGAACGCCTGGGTCTCCGCGAGTGCTTCGCGGTGGTGGACTTCGGGGCCGGCTCAGGCTCGTTGCTTCGTCCGTTGGTCGGGGCGCTGCGAAGGCCCGCGGAGGTGTGGGCGGTGGAGGTCTCCGAGGCGGCCCGCCTGGCCCTGGCGGAGTTGCTCCCCCCGCAGCGGGTGGTCGGCTCCTGGCACCAGCTCCCCGAGCGCCTGACCGGCGTCATCCTGGCCAACGAGCTGCTCGACAACCTTCCGGCTGCCCTGGCGGTGCGGAAGACGGAGGGATGGGAGGAGCGCTGGGTGGACTTCCGGGACGGTGAGCTGGTGCTGGTCCCCGTATCGGCCCGCTCCGAGGTGGCCGACTGGGCGGAGCGGTTTGGAGGACCGGTTCCGTTGGACGGGCAGGTGGAGGTGCAGCGGGCGGCGGGAGCGTGGCTGGGGACGGCCCTCGACCGCCTCGTCGCCGGGGCAGCGGTGGTGATCGATTACGGGGACACCGCCTCAGGGCTGGCGTCGCGCCGGCCGGAGGGCAGCTTGCGCACCTATCAGCGCCAGCACCTGGGGCCGGATCCCCTGCTCGCCCCCGGCCATGTGGACATCACCATGGACGTCAACTTCACCGCTCTCAGCGAGATGGCCGCGCAACAGAATGCTTCGGTGGAGCTGCTGAGCCAGGCTGCATTCCTGGAGCGCCTGGGCCTGCGCGACGAGCTCGGCCGCCTGCGAGACGAGGAGCTGACCCTGGCCCGGGAGGGCGAGTGGATGGAGCGCCTCCGGACCCGCTCCCGTGTCAAGGACGGAGAAACCCTGCTCCACCCTCGGGGACTGGGCGACTTCCGTGTGCTGGTGGCCCGGCCTCGATCGGGAACCGGGATCAAGGGACCATGCGTCAAAGTGAGACGATGAGACCGACCGCTACGCTGCTACTGGTACTGGCGGTGCTGGGCGCCGGCTGTGCGCCGGAGGCGGGAGAGCCCCGGACAGGGCAACCGAGCCAGACGACCACCAGCAGCACCGTGACCAGGCCCACCCGAGAAGAGAGGCCCGTGGAGAGTGTTCCCCCCACCGGCGAGAGGGTGACCGGGGAGGTGCCGGACGACCTCCTCCAGGAGATGCGGGCCGACCTGGTCGAGCGGACCGGGGCCGATCTGGCCGCCATCCGGGTGGTGACGGCAGAGCAAGTGGTGTGGAACGACGGGTCGCTCGGCTGCCCCCAGCCCGGCGAGTTCTATACCCAGGGACTGGTGGACGGCTACCAGGTGGTGTTGGAGGTGGACGGGGCCGAGTACGACTACCGGGCCTCCGACCAGGGCTTCTTCTTCCTCTGCGAGCCGGCCCTTCCCCTCGAGCCCTAGCCGCTACGGCACGACGTTGATGTCGATGGCTTCGTTGTCGGGCGGCGCACCTCCCCGGATGTTGCCGGGACGCGAGGCGTCGAGCAGCAGCAGTAGCCCGGTCTCGCTGGGGTTGGTGCGCTCGGGGCCGAAGTCGAGCACCGTCAACGTCTGCTCGCTGTTGGGCGGGATGTCTCCCGACCCGAAGCCGTCGTCACCAAAGATGGCGAAGTAGCGCTCCCCCAGCGGGGCGATGGTGATACCGGAGATCGAGTCGGTGATGTTGCCGGTGAAGTAGATGTCCACCGCCAGCACCCGCACGTCCATCTGCTGGAAGAAGTTGCGGGCGCTCATCCCGATCTGCTCCCCGCAGAAGAGCAGCACCGTGTTGCCGCTGTTGGTCCCGTGGTCGGTGAAGAAGAACGCGGTGGCCTGTCGGGTGCCCAGGTCGACCACGAAGGTGACGTTGCGCCCGTCGCTCAGGTCCCGGGCCAGGTCCAGGTTGAACACCTGGTAGTCGAACGTCCCGTCCTGGTCCACATCCAGGTCGAAGGCGAAGGCGGCCGGCGCATTGGCGTGCGTCTGGCGCTCCCAGGTGTGCACGGCGAAGGCCATCACGAACGAGTCGACCGGTGAGCAGAAGCCGGGCGGCACCGGGAAGGTGGCCACGCCCACGCTCTTCAGGTCGATGATCGCCGAGTTCTCGCCTCGGCCCGCATCGGGCAGGTTGGCGCTGGTGCCGATCAACGAGTAGGCGTCGATACGGGCCGTGCCGACCCCGTGGTTGCCAAGCGTCGTCTGGCCCGCCGGGAAGCCGAAGGCTTCACCGTCGATCTCCACCGTCTCGGAGGCGGCCGTCACGTCGCCCGCCAAGCGGGGCAGGACGTGCCAGGGCACGTGGAGCGGGCTCTCGTCGTCCTCGGCGGTGGCGGTGTCGTCCAGCAGCAGGTAGCCGTCGTACTCGAAGATGCTCAGGGTGTCGCCGCTGGCCCCCAGGGACCCGGAGTTCAGCCCCCAGTCGCGCAAGGCGGTTCCGTCGATGATGAGCTGCACGTCGAAGCTGGCCTGGCCGTTGGCGCCCACCTGGACGCTGGCGGGCGCCTGCACTTGCACCGCCCCGTTCGCCTGGTCTTCGGCGAACCGAAAGACGGGCGTGATCTGGTAGGTGATGGCCCGGTCCGAGTAGTTGCGGACCGTCACGGTGCGAGTGAGCTGGGTAGTGGCCTGGGTGATGTCGTGGAACCGGAACGACAGCGCCGGCTCCGAGCTCTCCGCCTCCCAGGCGGCGGCCGGCGAGGCGACGGCGCGGTCCACCCGCACCTCACCTCCCCCGATGCGGCTTATGGGGGCCAGGTCGCCGCCGAAGAATTCCGGTTCGTTCATGATGTCGGTCTCCGCCGTGTTGACCAGCACCGCCTTGATCTCAGCCCGCGAGCGACCCGGGAAGGCGTCCCACACCAGGGCCGCCGAGCCGGACACCATCGGCGCCGCCCCGGAGGTGCCCGAGAAGGCCTCCACCTGGTCACCGCTCCCCACCACGGCCGAGATCGAGCCCCCCGGGGCGCCGATCTCCGGCTTGATGATGTTGGTGAGCATGGTGGGTCCGCGAGACGAAGACCCGACCATGTGGCCGACCAGCGGGATGCCTTCATCGGGGTCGAAGCGGGCCACCACCCCGTCGTCCAGGCCCGACTTGATGGCGTTGGAGTCCTCCTGGCTGATCATGTAGCCGGGGATGGTGATGGGATCGCCGCCTCCGAAGCCACCCTCGAAGGGCTCCCCGGGGGCCACCAGCCCGATGATGCCGATGAGCCCTCCGCCTTCTTGGATGTTGCGGATCTTGGTGCTGAAGAAGCAATCCCCCCGGTCCACCAGCACGATCAAGCCGCTCAGGGAGCCGGGAGCGAAGGGCTCGCAGCCGAGCAGGTTGCCGCCCGCCCCGTCGCCGTACTGCACCGGGGCCTCGATCACCTCGGTGAGGGGTGCCGACCACGGCTGGTGGACGGCCGCATAGAAGCCGGCGATGTGGGGCGGCGAGACGATCTCCATGAGGGGCAGGACGGCCGAGGGCACCTGGGTCTGGGCCACCGAGATCGCACTGGGCGCCACTGCCGGGCTGCCGGCCTTGTAGGGCTTGTCGGAGCCGTTGCCGGCTGAGGCAACGGTCAGCACGCCGATGGCGCTGGCGTTCTCCACCGCCTGGGAGAGGTCGTCGTAGAAGGCCTGTCCGTAGGGGGCCCCCAGCGACATGTTGATGATGTCGACATGGTCGTCGGTGGCCCCGTCCCCGTTGGGGTCGACGGCCAGGTCCATCGCCCGCATCAGGGCCACGCCGCTACAGCTGGGGCTCACCGACGAGCACACCTTGATGGCGTAGACCTCGGCTCCCGGCGCCACACCTCCCAGGCCGGCGGCGATGTCCGCCACATGCGTGCCGTGACCACCGAAGTCGATGGGGTCGGGGTCCGGGAAGAGCGGGCCGAAGGGCCAGCTCTCCCCGACGAAGTCGAACCCACCCACCACCTTCTCGTTCGGAAAGAGCAGCTCGCCCTGGAAGGTGTCGTCGGGATCCTTGTTGGCGGGGCTGGAGGGGTCGGTGCCGTAGGCCGCCTGGTAGGCCTCCACCGAGCCGGGACCGCCCAGGTGGGCATGGGTGTAGTCCACTCCGGTGTCCAGGACGGCGATGCGCATCCCCTCTCCGGTGAAGCCCAGCTCATGCACGGCGGTCGCTCCGATGTAGGGGACGGTCTCGGGGAGCTCCAGCCGGTAGTCGACCACCGGGCTGATGGAGACCACCGCCGGGTCGGCTGCCAGCTCCCGGAGGAGGCCCGCCTCCATCTGGAGGATGACCGCATTGAGGGCCTTCTGGGTGGTGCCCAGCACCTCCGCCTCGGCCTGCAGGGCGCTGGCCTGACCGAGGAGCTGCTGCTGCTGCTGCTTGACCACCTCGAGTTGGGCCTGCTGCTCGGCGACGTCCGCCCCTTCGGCGGCCACATCGGCCACCGGTTCCTCGGTGAGGCGCACCACCACCGCCTGCGGGCCCTCGGCCGTCATCAGCGAGCGCTCCAGCTTGCCGGCCGGGACCACCTCCTCCATGGAGATGGGGCTGTCCAGCTTGAGCTCGTCGACCCATTCGGGTAGCTCACGCTCGATGGCGTCGTCCCCCGCCTGGGCGTGGTCAATAGGGAGTCGAGAGGGTGCGGCCCCGGCCGGTACCCCCATCGCCAAGGTGAGCGCGCCTACAGAGGCTGCTGCCAGGAACCGCCGCATGTCCTCTCCCCTCCGAATGGTTTGGCGGGGTGACGGCTCTTCGGCCGTCGTCCAGTAGTGGCCTGAACCTAGTGGAGCCGGGGGGTCGGCGGCAAGGGGTGGCACCAGGGAGATAGCCCGGCAATCGGATACCATTCAGGTGATGAGCAACAACCTCAAGACGGTCGCCTTGCTGGGCTTCCTGGGGGCGCTGTTCGTGGTGGCGGGCGCCTACTTCGGCCGGGGAGGAATGCTGCTGGGGCTGGGACTGGCGGTGGCCCTCAACGTGGGTGCCTACTTCTTCTCGGACAAGCTGGCCTTGCGGGCTGCTCGGGCCAAGCCGGTGGATGAGCACCAGCTACCCGAGGTGTACTCCATCGTGCGCTCGCTGGCGCAGCGGCAGGGCCTGCCCATGCCCCGCATCTACCTGATCGAGTCTCCGCAGCCCAACGCCTTCGCAACGGGGCGAGACCCCGAGCACGCCGCGGTGGCCGTCACCAGCGGCATCCTCCAGCTGATGGAGCGCCCTGAGCTGGAGGCGGTGCTGGCCCACGAGCTGGCCCACGTTCGCAACCGAGACATCTTGATCTCATCGGTGGCGGCCACCCTGGCCGCCGCCCTGGTGTTCCTCTCCCGCATGGCGCTGTGGGGAGGCCTGGGCGGGGACCGCCGGAGGGGAAGCGACCCGCTGACGGCCATCATCGGGCTGGCCAGCCTGGTCCTCGCCCCCCTGGCCGCCATGGTCATCCGCATGGCCATCTCCCGCTCGCGAGAGTTCCAGGCCGACGCCAGCGGGGCAGCCGTCACCGGCTCACCGCTCCAGCTCGCCGGGGCGCTTGGCAAGCTCGATGGCTACACGTCCCGGATTCCCATGAAGGTCGATCCGGCGGTCAGCCAGCTCTTCATCGCCGACCCGCTCAAGGCGCTGCGCGGGGGGCAGGGCTTCAGCAAGGTGTTCTCCACCCATCCACCCATGGAGGAGCGGGTGGCCCGCCTCCGGGAGATGGCGGCGGAAGGCCGCCGCTAGGGGGCCGCAGCCTCCACCATCACCTCGATGGTGGTGGCCCCCAGCACGACGCGGGGTTGGGGAGCGACCACCTTGTCACCCAGGGTGCCTCCCTCCGGCTCCTCGAAGCCGGGTTGCAACGCAAGTTCGGCCACCAGGTCGTAGTTGTGCTCCGCCCCGGCCAGGAAGGCCAGCAGCTCTTCGAACGACTGGGGCTCGTCGGAGGGAGGCCCTTCGGGGGGAGGCTCGAGGAAGAAGGCGCCCGGCGGCTGCCCGCCCCGCACCACCAGGCTCCCAAAGGCTCCGGCCGCCTCCTCGGGAACGGTCAGCGCCAGCTCCACAGTCCGCTCTTCGCTGCCCCCGAAGGGCAGGAGGAAGACCTGGAGATTGATCTGCTCTCCAGGCTGGACCACGAGTTGGGTCCTCTCTTGGAACTCCGGCTGCGAGGTGGTGGCGGACAGCACCCGGGTAACGGTGGTGGTGAGCTGCTCCTGGGTGACTTCGGCCCTCGACACGTCCACCGCGGTGAAGTGGACGTCCTCGAAGGGGTTCTGGGCGATGGCGCTGAGATCGAAGAGAAGCTCGAGGATGCTTTCGAAGGTGATGTCGGACGGCGAGAAGTACTTGTCGTCGCGCCGCAGCTCGAAGGGCCGGCCGTCTGCCCGGGAGCCGGAGATCGTCCACTCCAGGTCGCTGCTTCCCTCACCGATCTGGTCGAAGGTCACGTCGAGGTTGAGGAGCAGGTGGAAGGCGGCCAGGAGAGGCAGCAGGTCCTGGCGCACCACGTCGGTCTCCCCGTCCCGGCTCTTGCCCAGGTCCAGGTTGGTGACCGAGCTGGTGACCGGGATGAGTGACGGGAACTGTCCCTCGATGCCGCGGACGGCCGCCAGGCGGTCTTGATCGATCCGCCCGTGGGTCTCGGCCAGGTTGGCGATCTTGAACGGACCGAAGAGGCCGCTCGGGTCCTTCACCACGGTGAGGACGTGGGCGGCGTTCATCCCCAGCGTGGTCTCCCCATCGAAGAAGAAGGGGTGCCCGAAGCCGACCAGGCGCTCCTGCGAGCAGGCGGTGGCGGTGCCCACGCCGGCGAAGGTCAGGTCCCCGTAGCTCACCACCGCCGCCAGCGAATCCCCGGGGAGGATGCGGCCCGAGGCAGGCTCCCCTCCCGGCTGGGACGCAGCGGCTCGGTAGGGGAGGAGGGGAAGTCGGTGGTGCTCGATGAACTCGGCGAGCTTTTCCATCCCCCGGTCGTTCAGTCCCGAGACCCCCACGGGCAGGGGGAGCTGGCGGGCCGTGGCGGGAAAGTCGTTGGTCGCCACCCCGGCTGCGCCGGCAGCCGCTTGCCGGGCGGCGGGGGGAAGGGTGACGGTGGCCGGCCCTACCCAGGCAGGAGTGCCGGTGGGAGGCACCGGCGTGGCCGGGTAGCCGAGCACCTCCAGCATCGCCTCGGCCGGGGTGATGCCGCCGATGGTGTGGTCGGCGGCGAAGAACCCGTAGGCGATGGCCCCCACCAGCTTGCCGTCGATGTAGACC
>JALYHC010000113.1 GCA_030776765.1 Actinomycetota bacterium
GCTCAATCCCGGAGAGCACCGCCACGGGAGAGGGCAGCTGGGAGTTCCGAGCCGCTAGGAGGGACTCCTCGAGCATGTTGGGCAGGAGCTCGTCGTCGTCATCCAGGAAGGTGATCCACCGGCCCCTGGCGGCCTGCAGCCCAATGTTTCGGGCCGCGCAGACACCAGCGGCCTCGCCCGTGAAGAGCACCCGAGCCCGGTCGTCCCTCTCCGAGAGATGAAAAGGCTCCTGCGACCCGTCGTCGACCACGATCACCTCCACGTCGCGCACGGTCTGGGCCAGGGCACTGCGCACCGCCCTCCGCGCCAACTCGGGACGGTCATGGGTGGTGATGACGATGGTGGCCTCTGGGACCGGGCGCGCGGCTTGGGCGCACGAGTCCACTCGGGACACGGTAGAGGGAGAAGTCATGCCGCCTAGTAGCCGCTCAGCACGCCCAGCCTGCGCCCCACCTCGAGCGAGCGCCCGAAGATCCACAGCACCAGCGGAAAGATCACCACGTTGAACGCCACCAGCGCCAAGAGCGTCTCGTTGACGGAGAGACCCGGCAACCCTCCGCCCCCGGGCATCAGGCCCTTCCGCAGGGCATTGAGGACGTAGGTGTGAGGGATGACCAGCGAAAGTACCTGGAGCGGCCCCGGGAGGGTGTCCACCGGAAAGTAGACCCCGGAGAGAACCGACGCCGCCAGCGTGTACAGCGTCACCACCGGATCGGATTTCTTGGCCAGCACCATCACACTGCCCGAGAGGATGCCGATGGCAAAGCTGGCCGCAAACCCCAGGGCCAGGATGAGAAGAGCGGACCCCACGCCGCCCAGGTTGTACCGGGCCCCCAGCACAACGGAAAGCGCCAGGATGATGGAGCTGGTCACCAACCTGTCCACCATCATCCACGACGCCATGCCGAGGGGAAGGAAACGCCACCGGATCGGCTCCAGCAGCAGCATCTCGAACCGCCCCTGGTTCACGGCTCGTTGCAGCTCCAGCCCGAACCCCCGCAGGCCGGCAGAGAGGATGTTCATGGTTATCAGCCCGATGACCACGAAGGTGTAGTAGTCGTAGCCCACCCTGGGGCCGGTCTTGTCGGCGAACTCGGCGACGAAGAAGAAGATCACCGCCGGCACCACCGCGCTGATGGCTGACATCACGAACGAGAGCGGATAGGCGATCTCCTGCTTATAGCCCATCCAGAGGAAGGCGCCGGCGATGCCACTGGCCCGGCTCATCCGGGCCCCGATGGCCGTCACTGCTGTCCCTCCGCACCGGCCGCCTCCACATTCGGGTTGAGGAGCATGTTGGCCAGCAGCTCGCGCAGCGGGATACGGGACTGCGTGATGGAGGTGACGTGGGCCACCTCGCCGTCCAGCTGTGAGAGGAGCTCACCCATATCCTTCTCACAGGTGAGGGTGATCGACAGTGCCTCCTTCGATAGCACCTGCACCTCGTCCATCCCGTCCACCAACTTAGCCACCTCGTGCACGCTGTCGGGGTTGGCGAAGCTGATCTGTATGCGAGGGCGGCCCCACATGCTTCGGAGGGAGCTGAGGTCACCGTCGTAGACGAGCCTGCCCCGATCGAGAAGGATGACGTCTTGCTCCAGGGCCTCGATCTCCTCCAGTCGGTGGGAGCTGATCAAGACTGCCTGCTGCTCCTCGGCGACGAGCTCCTTGATGACCTCTAGGAACTCGAACGCCCCCACCGGGTCCAGCGCTCCGGTCGGCTCATCGAGAATCAGCACCCGAGGCCGATGGAGGAGGGCCCGGGCCAGCTGGAGCCGGGCCCGCATGCCGGAAGACAAGGCGAAGCCTGCCCGGTCACGGGCCTGGCCCAAGCCGACCAACTCCAGCACCTCGTCCACCCGCGTGCGCAGCTGATTCCTATCGAACCCGCGCAGGCGCCCATGGAACAGCAGGTTCTCCCGACAGGTGTGCCGCAGCCACAGCGTGCGATCCTCAGCGGGCATGAAGCCGACCACCTTGCGCACCCGGTCCGATTGCCGGGCCGCATCCCTCTCCATCACCAGAGCCCGCCCTGATGTGGGGGTGATGAGGCCGGTGATGATGCGGAACATGGTGGACTTGCCGGCCCCGTTGGGACCCACCACTGCGCAGATCTCGCCCTCCTGAACCTCGAAGGAGACGCCGTTCAGGGCAACGATCGGCTCGCGGATGGCCGAGCGCAGCAGCAAACCCATCCAGAGCGGTGAGGGCATGTAGACCTTGTGCAGGTCCTCGACTTTGACAAGAGTTTTAGCCATCGGCCGCCCCACTCATGCTGCACGCCGTGCGAGGTCGGAAGGCAAGGCTCGACGGCTGGAAGTTCCCTCGACCGGATTGCGCGTCGATGTTCCTCGCACTAGCGACAGGCAAAGTATACCCTGACGTGCCGATACTGCCACAGAGCGTGGTTGGCCGCATGACAGACCCAACTTTTGCCCTGCATGCTACCCGGAGCGAGGCGCACGGATGAGGGATCGGCGCCCGCACCTCTACGGGATACTGGTCACCTTCCGGCGGCCGCAGGCATTGTCCGCCATGTTGCAAGCTCTTGCTGAGCAGACGCGCCCTCTGCACCACCTGGTAGTGGTCGACAACGGGCCCACTGAGGAGGGAAGGGCCCTGGTGCATGCCCACAAGGTGCGCGGCTCCGAGGTCGAGTACCTGGCTCTCCACGAGAACCTAGGGCCGGCGGGCGGGATCGCTAGCGGGATGCAGCGCCTGCTCCCCACCGCCGACGACGACGACTGGGTGGTGCTGCTCGACGACGACGACCCTCCCCAAGACCACGATGTGCTCGAGCAGCTCTTTCGCTTCGCTCAGGAGATGTGGGAGCGGGACCGGCGCACGGGTGGAGTGGGGCTGGGAGGCAGCAGCTTGGACCTGCGGCGGGGACGCCTGGTACGCACCGAGGACAGCCAGCTGGGCGGGCCGGTGCTGGTCGACCACGTTCCGGGCAATCAGCTTCCGCTCTACCGGGTGGAAGCCATTCGCCGCGTGGGGCCCTTTCGCGCCGAGCTGTTCTTCGGCTTTGAAGAGCTGGAGTTCGGACTACGGATGCGCAGGGCTGGCTACACCATCTACGCACACGGTGAGCTGTGGGCCCAGAGGCGAGCGGCCCTGCGGATGACCGGCACCAGGTCCCTCCGACCGGCGCTGCGGCTCCCGGAGCCGGACTGGCGCCGCTACTACAGCCTGCGCAACCTCATCTACATCCTCCGCTCGCTCGGGCTGGCCAGCGCGGCCTGGCGGGTGACCCTGGTGAGGGGGATCGGCAAGCCGCTCGCCAACCTGCCGCTCAACCCCCGCAGGGCTGCCGGGGAGCTTGCCTCCAACTGGCGCGCCTGCCGTGATGGCTGGAGGGGAACCCTTGGGCGCAGGGTGGAGCCCGACCCCACCCAACCCAGATCTCGCACCGTCTGGTCGCACGGCTCCTGAGCAGCTGCTTCGGCGACGAACCCGAGGAGCGCTCGACCCCGCCTCCAGCTACCTCCCTTGCGGAAGGACGGCCTTCCTCTCCTTGCCGGAGACCTCGCAGGCGTAGTTTTCCGCCCGCGTTCACCCGACGCGCCGCTGAGGACGTGGCGCGCCTGGAGGCCCGGCTCGGCCTCGAGCAGCCTCTCCGGCCCCCGGTAGATCCGTTCATCGAGCAGGAGGCGAGCCGTTCTCTTCGTCCTCACCCGGGTACAGCCCCGGCTCCAGGTCG
>JALYHC010000114.1 GCA_030776765.1 Actinomycetota bacterium
CCAGCGCCGATGGTACTTGGGGCGCGAGCCCCCGGGAGAGTAGGTCACCGCCGGACGGAAATGAGGAGGGCCGCCTTACCATGAGGCGGCCCTCTTTCTTTCTGGAGGATCAGATGGCTCAGCGCAACCGACCCGACCGGCACCAGCCCCGAGGCAGCCAGGCCGCTTCCGGGGGCCTGCCCCGCTTCGTCCGAGACGAGGTGGCGCGGGTGACCGAGAAGAGCCGGCTGCAGCCGACCTATGAGCTGTTGGAAGCTGCCACGCAGGCCTTCGGTGAGGGGCGCTATCGCCCCGCCCTGCGCAAGCTCGCCGAGGCCAAGAAGCTCTCGCCGCGGGCCGCGGTGGTGCGAGAGCTGATGGGCCTTTCTGCCTACCGCCTGCGCCGCTGGGAGGAGGCTTTGCGGGAGCTGCGCACGTACCGGCGGCTCAGCGGCGACACCACCCACCTCCCCGTAGAGATGGACACCCTCCGTGCTCTGGGTCGGACAGAAGACGTGCACAGGGCTTGGGAGGAGCTCCAGGAGCTTGGAGGGCGGCCCGGTACCCTGAAAGAGGGCCGGGTGGTCTACGGGTCCTTTCTCCTCGACCAGGGCGAGCCCCGCCGCGCGTGGGAGGTGAGCAGACCCGAGCGCATCACCAAGGACCCCTATGAGGAGGACCTACGGCAGTGGTACGTGGCGGCTCGCGCCGCCGCCGCGCTGGGGGACGTTGGAACCGCTCGTCAGCTGCAGCGGGGGATCGAGTCACAAGACGCCGGCTTCCCCGGCCTGGACGCCCTCGAAGGCGAGATCGGAGCAGCAGCAGGAAGGCAGTAGCCGTCCCTGGCGACTACCCCTCTCGATTCGAGAGCCAGCGCATGATGCCCACCGCCTGCATGGGCCAGTAGGTCGCCTCATCGTACTCCGCCAAGACAGCCTCCGGGTATCCCTCCTCCCGGTACCCCTCCAGGACCCAGGAACGAAGCCGCTGGGTGGCCTCTTGGGGGTCGTCGGTGGGCAGCGACTCGACGAAGCCAACCCAGCTCCACAGCCGCTCCTCGGCCTCGCCCAGCGCCTCCTTCACCCGGTATTCGGGACCGAAGTGGGCGAAACCGAGGAACGCCGGCTCCAGCTTCCCGATGCGGTGGAGCTGCTCCACCACCAGGCCGGGATCGAAGTCGGGTGGGGGAGTGACCGGTTGGACGATGTGCCCATGCGGATAAGCCACGCCCACCGAATCGCCGATGAAGGCTCCACCGCCCTGCGGGTCGAAGAAGACGATGTGGTGGCGAGCGTGCCCAGGCGTATAGAGGACCTCGAGGAAGCGGCCGCCACCCAGCGGAACCCGGTCACCTTCCTCCAGGACGAGCAGCCGGTGCTCGGGTACCGCCTCCATGGGCCCCCACAATGCCCGAGTGGCGTCCTCCCCTCCGTAGGCGCGGGTGGCCGACGACCACAGGCGAGAGGGGTCGACCAGATGCCGGGCCCCCTCGCGATGGACGCCGATTCGCGCCCTGCGAAAGCGGGCGGCTACGTGCCCGGCTGCCCCGGCGTGGTCGAGATGGACGTGGCTCACCACCAGCATGGCCAGGTCGTCGATGCCCAGCTGCTCCAGACCGGCGAACAGGTGGTCCATGGTGAGGCTGGGACCGCACTCGATCAGGACTCGCTCGGGGGTGTCGAAGAGGTAGCAGGCCAGGCGTTCCGGTTCCCCCTGCATCCATGCATCGATGACATAGAGGTGGTCGGAGAGCTGGTGGAGGCGGAAATCTGTCACGGGCAGGTCGTACTTTAGGAACTACCTCCCGCCCTTCCCCGGAAAGGAACTATCATGGACCTCAACCTGGTGGTCCTCGCTGGCCGCCTGACCGCTCCGCCCGAGTCGCGCACCCTCGACTCCGGTAGCCACTTCATCCGCTACCTGGTCTCTGTCCGCTCGGAGCTCCCTCAGCGCCGCCTGGACGTCGTCCCGGTCATCCTGCGCCATCCACCGGAAGACGTGGCGGGTGCCGAGCCGGGTCCCGGTCAGCGCATCTGGGTGGCAGGTTCGGTACAGCGCCGCTTTTGGCATGCGCCGGAAGGCCGTCGGAGTCGCCTGGAGGTCGTCGCCGAGCAGGTCTGCCTGCGGGAGGAACCTCCAGCCGCCGACCATGCTGTGTCCCAGGGGCGGGATGGGGGAGCCGTGGTATTGGGCCAGTAGCCTCCCTGCCATGCGCGGCGTGGTGGTGGCTTCTGGGTCCCAGATATCGGCCGACGCCGGTGCGGCCATCGCCGACCGGGGAGGCAATGCTGTGGACGCAGCCCTGGCCGCCGCCTTGGTCTGCCTGGTCACCGAACCCGGCATGTGCTCTCTGGGAGGTGGTGGCTTCGTCACCATCTGGCCGCCGGCTGCCGAACCGGTCACCATCGACGGATTCGACGAGATGCCGGGAAGAGGCCTTGGCGCAGAGCGCTTCGGGCGAGCCGGACGAGCGGTGCACCTCGAGTACGGCGGGGGGGTGGACACCACCGTCGGGTACGGCTCGGTGGCCACCCCCGGGGTGGTGGCGGCTTGTGGCAGGGCCTCCGAGCGCTTCGGGAGAGTGAGGTGGGATGCCTTGCTGGAGCCCGCCCGTGGACACGCTCGCCGAGGCTTTCCCTTGTCGGCGCCCGCCCATCACTTCCTGGCCTACGCCCACCAGTCCATCTACGGCTGGCATCCGAGCAGCCATGCCGCATTGCACGACGAGCACGGGGCCCTCCTTCCCGAGGGCGCCATGGTGCAGGTCCCTCACTTGGCCGAGACCCTCGAGACCTTGGCCGAGCGTGGCCCCCGGGACTTCTACCACGGGGAGCTGGCCCGAGCCATCGCCGCCGAGATGCAGGGCCATGACGCCCTGCTCACGCTGCAAGACCTGCGCTCCTATCGAGCGGTGGAACGGGTCCCCTTGCGGGTCGGATTCGACTCCTGGGAGCTGGCGACCAACCCGCCACCGGCTCTGGGAGGCGCCGTCCTCGCCGCCATGGTGGCCCTGATGGGCCAGAACGATGAGTGGGGTTGGACGTCCGAGCAGGTGGCTCGCTTGGCGGAGGTCCAGCGAGCGGTGCTCGACTATCGGCGCGCCCGCCTGGGCGGGCCCGACCCTTCCGGTGAGGCGCAGGACCTCCTCGAGTCGGCCAGGGCTGGGGGTCGTGAGCTGCTGTCCTCTCCCTCGACGCTGCAGATCTCGGCCGCCGGCAGCGAGGGCTTGGCCTGCTCGATCACCGTCTCTTGCGGCTACGGCTCGGGGGTGCTGATGGAAGGGACCGGGATCTGGTTCAACAACACCTTGGGGGAGTTGGAGCTCAACCCCGGTGGCTTTCATGCCTTGCCCCCCGGCGCTCGCATCCCCTCCAACATGGCGCCCAGCGTCGCCCGACGCACGGACGGCGCAACTCTCGCCATCGGCTCACCAGGAGCCGGTCGCATCACCACCGCAGTACTCCAGGTCCTGCTGAACTACCTCCGCCTGGGCTGGAGCCTGCAGGAGGCGGTGAACCATCCTCGCCTTCACGTCGAGCTCTTGGAGGGCACCACGGCGGTGACCTATGAGGAGGGACTGCCCGTGCAAGGCCTCACCATGGAGAGGCGCCCCTTCCCGGGGCGCTCGATGTACTTCGGGGGAGTTCAAGCGGCGGCGTGGGAGCCGGGCAGTCTTTCGGCGGCCGCCGCTCCCCGGCGGGCGGGAGCAATCGCCCTTGGAGGGGGCGCGACCCACACCTGACGCCCGCCAGACGGTCGACGCCTGCTTCAGCAGATCACCCCGTCCTCCGATGAGAGGAAGGATGGGTCTTGGTGCCAGCTTTGATTCAGTACTGATTGCCGCCCAGGAAGGGGCTGACTGGGCCTGGGAGATCCTCTACCGGGAGGTGGCCCCCCAGGTACTGGGCTATCTGCGAGCCCGAGGGGCCGAGGACCCGGAGGACCTGCTCGGAGAGGTCTTCTTGCAGCTCGCCCGCAACCTCAAGGGCTTCGAGGGAGGAGAGGGCGGCTTTCGGTCCTGGGTCTTCATGATCTCCCACCACCGGCTGATCGACGAGCGCCGGGCCCGGCAGCGCCGGCCGGAGCGGCCGGTGACCGGGGCACTGGAGAAGGCCTCGGGCGACGACGTGGAAGCCGAAGCGCTGGGGCGGCTCTCAACCGAGTGGCTGGCGGGCCTCTTCGGACGGCTCACCCCCGACCAGCGGGACGTGCTGGCCCTGCGCATCATCGCCGGGCTCACGCTGGAGGAGACCGCACGGGCGGTGGGAAAGCGAACCGGAGCGGTGAAAGCCCTCCAGCGTCGCGGCCTGGCGGTGGTTCGACGAGAAATGGAGCGGGAAGGCGTAACCCTGTGAGCGATTGGCACGGTAACCAGGGTGAGATGAGCGGATCGCGCCTACCAATTGACGACCAGACCGAGCAGATCCTCGCCGGGGCTCCCGTCGAGGATCGGGAGCTGACCGTGCTCGAGGCGTTCGTCGAAGCACTCAGGGCGGAAGGAGCCCGGGGCGTCGACGAGAAGGTGGCCGCCCGGCACGTGGCGGCGGCTGCCGCGCTCGCCCGTCTCGCTCCGGACCCTGCCGTGGATGGAGCGGCGGCAAGGCCGGGTCAGTCCAAGCTCACCAACCTGAGGAGGAAAGCCGTGCTCGGTGCCTTTATGTCCAGTCTGCTCGCCAAGATCCTGACCGGGTCCGTGGCTCTCGCAGCCGTTGCCGGCAGTGCCGGCGCGGCAACCGGGCGCCTGCCCGAACCCGCCCAAGCCGCCGTGGCCGAGGCTGCTTCCCACGTCGGCCTCACCCTCCCTTCGCCGGAAGATGAAAGGGAAGCCGAACGGCCCGAGTCCGAGGAGCTGCCGGAGGCGGCCGAGCACGGCCAGCAGGTGGCTGACCTGGCCCAGCAGGTGGACGGCTGTGAGGACGCCCTGGAGCTGAGCCGGGTCGCCTCAGAGGGCCAAGGACCCGCCGAGGATGCCCGATGCGGCCCGGCCGAGGCGGCCGAGAACCGCCAGTCCGAGGAGCGGGAAGACCGTAACGAGGAGCAGGGCCCGCCTGGGATCCCCGACCAAGCCGGACAGGACTCGGCGGAGGTGGCCGACGAGCAAAGCCATGGACCGCCCGCCGACCACCCCGCCCCTCAGGGTCCTCCGCAGGGCCGGCCCTAGCCAAAGGGCCGCTGGAGACCCGGGCCGGCTCAAGTGCCCATAATCCACGTTATGTCAAATGAGCCGCCGACAAGACTGGCTCCGAGGCGTGCCCGATGTCAGTGCCGCAGGCCTCGCTTCTGGAAGTAGCCCTGGTGGTACTCCTCGGCCCGGTAGAACTCCGACGCGGGGGTGATCTCGGTGACCACCTCTCTGGGGTACCGGCCGGCCGCTTCCAGCTGGGCCTTTGACGCCTTGGCGGCCGACTCCTGTTGGGCATCGTGGAAGAAGATGGCCGACCGGTACTGTTCCCCGACGTCGGGGCCCTGCCGGTTGAGCTGGGTGGGGTCGTGGGCCTTCCAGAAGACCCCCAGGAGGTCCTCATAGGAGACCCGGGTGGGGTCGTACTCCACCTGCACCACCTCGGCATGGCCGGTCTTCCCTGAGCACACCTGGCCGTAGGTGGGGTTCTCGGTGGTCCCTCCGCTGTAGCCCACCGTGGTGGAGGTCACGCCCTCGAGGTTGCGGAAGGCTTCCTCGACGCCCCAGAAGCACCCGGCGGCGAATGTGGCCCTTTCCATGCTTTCTCCAGTGCTCGCCATCGCCACGACTCTATCCCAATGCTGGCTTTAGTAGGTTGAGCGGGCATGAGGGTTCGCCCGGCGGGAGCCCAGGACATCGACCAGATCTCGGCGGTGGCCGGAGAAGCCTGGTGGGACACCTACGCCGAGTTCCTCGACGCCACCACCATCGAGGCCTTCCTGCGCAACGCCTACTCCCCCAGGTCGCTGCGGCGGCGGGTGGAGTCGCACCCGGTGTTCGTGGCCGTCCAGGACGGTTCCCTGGTGGCCTTCGCCGATGCCATGGTCCGAAGCGACCGGGTGGTCCTGCTGGCCCTCTACACGCTTCCCTCCTTCCGGGACCAGGGGGCGGGCACCGCCTTGCTGCAGGCCGTGCGGGTACTGGCGCCCACCCTTCCGGTCTGCGCCGACGTGCTGCTCGGCAACCACAAGGGAGAGGTGTTCTACGAGGCCAAGGGGTTCGTCCCAGGTGAGATCATCCACGGCCGCCTCTTCGGCCAGCCGGTCATCGAGCGCCGCTGGTGGCTGGCCCCCCGGGACGAGCCGGCTGCGTGAGGGCCTCGGCGGAGGCCTATCGCCACTTGCCCAAGGCCCTTCTGCACGACCACCTGGATGGCGGGCTGCGGGTGGAGACCGTCATCGAACTGGCCAGGCAGTCGGGCTACGAGGGCCTGCCCACCTCCAACCCGCAACGGCTGGCGGAGTGGTTCGACCAGGGCCGATCGGGTTCCCTCCCCCGCTACCTGGAGGCCTTTCGCCACACGGTCTCGCTGATGCAGACCGCCCCGGCCATCGAGCGGGTGGCCTACGAGGCGGTGCTGGACCTGGCAGCCGACGGTGTCCTCTATGCCGAGCTGCGCTTCGCCCCGATGCTGCTGTGCGCCGGCGGCCTGGACCCCCACCAGGTGGTGGAGGCGGCCCTGGCCGGGCTGCGCCAAGGCGAGGCGGAGACCGGCATGGTCGCCCGGCTCATCCTCGACGCCATGCGTCAGGAAGACGACTCGGACCGGGTGGCCGGGTTGGCCCTTGCCTTCCGCGGTCGCGGCGTGGTGGCCTTCGACCTGGCCGGGCCCGAGCTGGGGTTCCCGGCCGACCGGCACCTGAGTGCCTGTCGGCGGGTCCGGGAGGGGGGCTTGCCCCTGACCTTGCACGCCGGTGAGGCGGACGGTCCCCACAGCATCTGGACTGCCTTGGAGCGCTGTGGGGCCCAGCGCATCGGCCATGGGGTGCGCATCGTGGATGACACTCGACTGGTAGACGGGGAGGTGGTGGAGATGGGAGAGGTGGCTCGCTACGTGCGGGAACACCGCGTCCCCCTGGAGATCTGCATCAGCTCGAACCTCCACACGGGCAGCTGGGACACGGCCGCCGAGCATCCGGCCGGGGCGCTGCAGCGGGCGGGCTTCGCCGTCACCCTCAACACCGACAACCGCCTGATGAGTGCCACCTCCATGTCCGGCGAGTTCGCCCTGGCCGCCCAGCATCTGGGCTTCGGCATCGGGGACCTGCAGGCAGTGACGGAGCGAGCTCTGCGAGCGGCCTTCTGCGACTGGCCCATCCGGCGACGCTTGCTGGAGGAGCGCATCCGGCCCGCCTATGAAGAGCTGGGCTAGGGGGGCCGCCTGGCCGCCAGCCGCTCGCGCATCCAGGTCACCATGAGGGCCACCACCCGCTCCCCTTCGGGCTCGTTGAAGGACTCGTGCCGCAGTCCCGGGTAGAGGATGTGGTCCACCAGCGGGACCTCGGCCAGGGGAGCGGTCGCTTGGGGTGGCACGATCTGGTCGGCCTCCCCGTGGACGACGAAGGTGGGGACCTCGAGCTGACGCAGCCGGGCTCGGACCCGATCGATGGCGGCCAGCGCCTCGGCGCCCAGTCGGGCGGTGGTGCGGGTGGTGACCAGCGGGTCGGCGAAGTAGGCCTCCCCCACCAACGGGTTGCGTGAGAGCTGTTCGCCCCGGATGCCATTGGCGATGGGAAGGGTGGGCCACAGCCGGCCGAGGAGGCGAGCGGCCGTCAGCCTCCACCATCCCAGCTCGGCCCCCAGGGCCGGCGCGCTGAGCAGCAGCAGGTCGGGCGGGGGCCGGTCGGCCAACACGTAGTCGAGAGCGATGAGGCCGCCCATCGAGTGGCCCAGCAGGGTGACCGGCAGGCCCCGGGCCCGCACCTCCCCCAGGCGGCGCTGCAACTCCTCGTGGTACTCGGCGAAGCTCCTCACGTAGGTCCTCCTCCCCCCGGAGATCCCGTGCCCGGCCAGGTCGTAGGACCAAGTCTCCAGACCGGCCCCGGCCAGCTGCTCGCCCACCGCCTCGTAGCGCCCGCTGTGCTCGCTCAGGCCGTGCACGATGAGCGCCGACGCCCAAGCAGGACCGACCGCCGCCCAGTGGCGCAGCAGGCAGGGTGGGGCGCCGGGCCGGCAAACCAGGGTGCATCGGCTGGGGATGGCTGCTCCTGCGCTCTCAACTCTTGGTCGAGGGTGTCACCTCGACCGGTGATTCAGGGTATGATCTCGGCCTGCCAGGTGGTGACCAGGTGCCGGGCGGCCCGCCCTTCGTCCGGCCGGCGGACCGGGGTGTGGCGGGGGGTGGCGTGAAGGATCTGAGGGTCCTCGTCGGCTTTGCCAGCGATCTCTCCCAAGGCGGCCGCCAGCGCCTCGATGGTCTCCGGAGATTCGGTCTCGGTGGGCTCCACCATCAGGGCTTCCTCCACTACCAGCGGGAAGTAGACGGTGGGAGCGTGGAACCCCACGTCGAGCAGGGCCTTGGCCACGTCGATGGCTCGTACACCGCGGCGCTTCTTCAAGCTACGCAGGGAGGCCACGAACTCGTGCATGCAGGGACGCCGGTACGGAATCTCGTACTCCCGGGGCAGCAGGGATTGCAGGTAGCGGGCGTTGAGCACCGCCCGCTCCGCCACCCTGCGCATCCCCTCCCCGCCCAGGGCGCGCATGTAGGCGAGCGCTCGAAGCACCACCAGGAAGTTCCCATGGTGGCCGTGCACCCGACCGATGCTGGCCTCCGGCATCTCCCATCCCAGCGACTCGTCGGGCAGGCGCACCGGCAGCGGGCCGGGCAGGAACCGCACCAGCTCTTCCGTCACCGCCACCGGCCCGGCCCCCGGCCCTCCTCCTCCGTGGGGGGTGGCGAAGGTCTTGTGCAGGTTGGAGTGAACGATGTCGAAGCCCATATCGCCCGGTCGGGCGATGCCCAGGATGGCGTTGAGGTTGGCGCCGTCGTAGTAGAGCAAGCCGCCCACCCCGTGCACCGCGGCGGCGATCTCCAGGATGTCCTCCTCGAAGAGCCCCAGGGTGTTGGGGTTGGTGAGCATGAGGCCGGCCACGTCGTCCTCGAGCATCTTGCGAAGTGTCTCCAGGTCCACCAGGCCCCGATCGTCGGAGGGCACCTGCACCGCTTGGTACCCGGCCAGCGTCACCGAGGCGGGGTTGGTGCCGTGGGCCGAGTCGGGGATCAGCACCCGGCGCCGCACACTTCCCTCCGCTCCGTGGTAGGCCCGCATGATGAGCAAGCCGGTCAGCTCCCCCGATGCGCCGGCGGGCGGCTGAAAGGTGGCCCTGGCCATGCCGGTGATCTCGCACAGCAGCTCCTCGGCCTGCAGCAGCACGCCGAGGGCCCCTGCCGCCAGCTCGGGCGGCGTCGAAGGATGGAGGTCTCGGAAGCCGGGATGCTCGGCCGCCCAATCGCAAACCTTCGGGTTGTACTTCATGCTGCAGGAACCGAGTGGATAGGCCCCCACGTCGATGGCGAAGTTGCGCTGGGCAAGCCGTGTGAAGTGTGCCACCAGGTCCCGCTCGGCCACCTCCGGGAGCTCGGGAGGGCGCTCCGCTCTCTCGGGGAGGTCGAGGGGCAGGTCAGGCACGTCCAGCTCCGGCAAGCTCCAGCCCCGGCGACCTTCCGCCGACAGGTCCTGCAGGGTGGGCTCGGGGCCGCCGGCCAGCAGCGGGGCCGACGTGGCCCGTCCGCCCGGTTCAGGCATCCGCCAGCACCTCCTTCATGGCGTCCACGTAGCGGTCCATCTCGGATCTCGTGCGCTTCTCGGTGACGCTCACCAGCAGGCCTCCGGGAAGCTCCGGGTAGTCGGGCGACAGGGGGATGCCGGCCAGGAACCCATGGTCGGCCATGCGCAGGACCGCCTGCTGCGGCTCGACGGGGAGCAGCACCGCGAACTCCCGCACGAACGGCCCCTGGTTGGCCAGTCTCAGATCGGGGAGCTGGGCGAGGCGCTCGGCCAGGTAGTGGGCCTTCTGCGCCGACTGCTCCCCCACCTCGCGCAGTCCCCCCGGTCCCAGCCAAGCCAGGTGGACGGCGGCTCCCACCGCGTTGAGGGTCTGGTTGGTGCAGATGTTGGAGGAGGCCTTCTCGCGGCGGATGTGCTGCTCGCGCGCCTGCAGGGTCAGCACGTAGGCCGGGCGGCCATCCTCGTCCATCGTGCGCCCCACCAGGCGTCCGGGGAGCCGGCGCACGTGCTCCAACTTGCTGGCGAAGATGCCCACCACCGGGCCACCGAAGGACATGGGGTTGCCGAGCGGCTGCCCCTCGGCGATGGCCACGTCGTAACCCGCCGAGCCGGGGGCCCGCAGGATGCCCAGCGTCATCGGGTCCACGGCGGCGATGGCCAGCGCTCCCCGCCGACCGGCGATGGCGGCCGGGCGGGCGTAGTCCTCGATCACCCCCAGGTAGTTGGGTTGGGCGACCAGCAGGGCGGCCGGGTCCGGTCCGGCGTCTTCCGACCAGGCCGTTCGCCCTCCCACCAGGGGGTGCTCGATCACCTCGATCTGGCGGGAGGCGGCAAAGGTGGCGATCACCTGGCGACTGTGGGGATGAAGCCCGCGGGAGACCCAAACCGAGTGGCGACCGGTCTGGGCCACCGCCAGGTTGACGGCCTCGATGGTTGCCGTAGCCCCGTCGTACAGCGAGGCGTTGGCCACGTCCATCCCGGTGATGGCACACACCATCGACTGGTACTCGAAGAGGGCCTGCAGCACCCCCTGGCTCACCTCTGGTTGATAGGGGGTGTAGGAAGTGAGGAACTCCGGCCGCAGGGTGAGCGACCGGACAACCGGAGGCAGGAAGTGGTCGTAGATTCCTCCACCTGCAAAGCAGACCAGGCCGTTGCGATTCCGCCCTGCGTAGTGGTCCACCAGCTCCATCACCGCCGGCTCCGCCAGCGGGCCGGGGAGGTCGAGGGGCTCGGCGAGGACCTGGCGGGGCAGGTGCTCGAAGAGGGCGGAGGGATCCTCCAGGCCCAGCCGAGCCAGCATCCGGGAGACGTCGGCTTCGGTATGCGGCGTGAAGTCCACGCTCTTGCGTTCCTTCTCTAGCGACCCTTGTCGATAAATGGCGGTGTAGCCGGGCGGGCAGCTACCCAGCGGCTCCGCACCTGCACCTCCAGGCGCTCCACGCCCTCGGGCGGTGGGGATAGGTAGGCCAGGCCGATGCCCCGCTGCAAGGTGGGACTGTAGTTGCCGCTGGCGACCTGGCCGCTCGCTCCATCGGCGCGGACCGGGTGGCCGTGGCGAGGGATCTCCTTGCCCTCCATCACCAGTCCCAACCGGGAGCTGGGAAGGCCCTGGAGGCGTTGCCGCTCCAGGGCCGGCTTGCCGATGAACTCGTGGTCCCAGTCGACCACCCACTCCTGGCCTGCCTCCAGAGGGCTGGTGGAAGCATCGAGATCCTTCCCCCACAGCGGGTAGCCCATCTCCAGGCGTAGGGTGTCTCGCGCTCCCAGCCCGCAGGGCCGGGCACCTTCTGCTATGAGGGCCTCCAGTAGGCCAGCGGCGTCCGCCGCGCCGATGGCCAGCTCTCCCCCGGCCTCCCCCGTGTAGCCGGTTCCCGCTACCCATAGCGAGGCGCCGCGGAACTCGGCCCGGGCGACGCGGAAGCGCCGCGGCCGCCACCCCACCACCCTCTCGATCAGATCGGGGGCCTCGGGGCCTTGCACGGCGAGGAAAGAGGTGCGGTCCTGCAAGCCCTTCACCTCCAGCCGGCCCGAACCGTGGCGCTGGAAGGTCCCCAGCACCTTGCCATAGTTGACGCCGTTGGGAAGCACCCAGTACTCATCGTCGTCCCAGCGCCAGACGATGATGTCGTCCTCCACCCCACCTTCGGCGTTGAGTAGCATGGTGTATTGGGCTTGGCCCGCCTCCAGGTGGCCGGCGTCGTTGCAGAGCAGTCGTCGTAGCAGTTCGGTGCTGCCCTCTCCGTGCACCCGGAATCGGCCCAGATGCGAGACATCGAACACCCCCACCGCCTTGCGCACCGCCAGGTGCTCGGCCAGGACCCCCTCGTATTGGACGGGCATCTCCCAGCCACCGAAGTCGACGAAGCGGGCGCCCAGCTGCTGGTGGAGGGCGTGGAGGGGCGAGCGGGGCATCGTTTCAGGATACCGGGCTCCGGCGAACCCCCTCTTCTTCGGGGGGTGGTCGGCCAGCCAGGAGAGCGGGTCACAGGGTGCCTCCCACCCCCCGAACCCCCCGGGGCCCGGCTAGCCGGCCGTCTTACGCTCCTCCCCCAGGCGTACGATTCGGGGCGGGCCCGGCAGGCGGGTGGGCGCCGGCACCCTCTCGAACTGATCGGGCTCTTCCAGGCCGTACTTGACGAGGAGCTGGAGGTAGTCGCGCTGGTAGAAGACCTTGCAGCGAATTTCCGGGTAGAGCTGGCGCAGGCGGCGTACCTTGCGGTTCTTCTTGGTGACCAGCTTCTGGTTCATGGTGGTGATCTCGAGGTAGATGCCCTCTTCCGGCAGGTAGAAGTCGGGGGTGAAGAACTCGGTGGGATGGCCGCGCCGGTTCCAGGCGATGGGGAACGAGCGAGGCTCGTACTCCCAGGCGATGTCGTA
>JALYHC010000115.1 GCA_030776765.1 Actinomycetota bacterium
GACGGGGCCTTCCGTTGCCGGACCGCCTTCAGCTGCACCGCCGCCTGCCCGCGGGGCATCAAGGTCACCCAGGCCATCCAGGAGGTCAAGCGGGCCATCATGTACGAGGAGGCATGACTCTTCTCCCTCCCCCTTTTCCCTTCGCCCGCTTGCAGAGGCCCGGCCGTAGGTCGGGCGGGAGGGGGCCAGGCGGCAAGGGACTCTGGGGTGACTGAGTGCCTCTGACGGGCCCATGATGAGACTGCCACCCCGCTTCATGCCGGCGCTGGTCACCCCCTTCAGCCGGGAAGGAGAGCTGGACCTCGAAGCCCACCGTCACAACCTGTGCACACTGTGGCAGCGGGGGGTCCGGGGCTTCCTGCTGGGCGGCTCGACGGGGGAGGGCCCCTACCTGGAGGCGGGGGAGCGCCATCTGCTCGTAGAAGCGGCCCGACAGGAGCTTCCCGAGGAAGCCTTCCTGATGATGGGGCTGGCTTCGGAGACGTTGCGGGGAGCCCTGGACCAGGCGGGGGAGGCCGCTCAGGCCGGCGCCGACGCCCTTCTGGCCCTCACACCCACCTCCCTGGCGCGAGGGAACGACCAGGCCGTGGCCGGCTTCTATCGGGACCTGGCGGATCACTGCCGGCGCCCGGTGCTGCTCTACTCGGTGCCCCCCTACACCGCCTACCAGCTTCCCCCAGACGTGGGCGTCGAGCTGGCGCGCCACCCCAACATCGGCGGCATGAAGGACTCGTCGGGCCAGCCGGTCAACATCGCCCGGCTGACCGACCAGGTGGACAAGGACTTCCTGGTCTTCGCCGGCTCCTCGGCGGCCATCTCCCTCAGCCTGGCGGCCGGGGCCTACGGTGCCATCACCGCCAGCGCCAACTACGCCCCCGAACTGCTGGCCGAGGTGGTGGAGCTGGAGTCGGCCGAGTCGTCACGCGAGGCGCAGGCCCGTCTACGTCGCCTGAGCGGGCTGGTCGAGGCCCATCGCATCTCCGGGGTCAAGATGGCCGCCCGGGCGGCCGGGCTGCGCCCCGGTCATCCGCGCCTTCCCCTCCGACCACTGGAAGGGCCGCCGGCCGAGGCCATCGAGCAGGCCATGGCCGCCCATCTGGCGCCCTGAGTCCTCCCCCGAGCTAGCCTCCGAAATTGAAGGAAGGGAGTGACTATGGCGGTCAAGTTCCTCAGTGAGGACTGGGCTGAGGCGGTGACGAAGGCCCTCGACTCACACGAGGGCTTCCAAGGCTCCATCCGGGGAATGGAGCTGACCCTGCAGTTCATCGTCACCGACGTTCCCGAGCGGGACGACATCTGGTACTTCGTGCAGATCGCCGACGGGCAGGCGGTGGTGCAGCGGGGCACCCTGCAGGACCCGGACCTCACCGTCACCAACAGCTACCAGACCGCCGCCGCCATCTCCCAGGGCGAGCTCAACACCCAAACGGCCTTCATCACCGGCAAGCTGAAGGTGCAGGGGAACATGGCCAAGCTGATGATGCACCAGGCGGCACTGGAGCAGTTCGCCAACGCGGTGGCCCACATCGACGTCGAGTATTGAGCAGCCGCGAAAACTCAACCGGCAGCGCGTAGCGTTTCTGAATGGCCGCCCCTACCAGGGAGCGGCTCTCGGCTGCTGAGAGAGGCCTCGTTGGCTCTCCCCGGCGACCATGCCGGAGAATCGACGCCACCCTGAGGCGAGCTCGTCGCCCCCCGGTTGCGCCCCTTGCCCTCCTCGCCTCCCCGAAGAGTGAACGGTCAGGTGTTGATGGAGTCCTTGAGGCTCTTGCCGGCCTTGAAGGCCGGGGCCCGGCTGGCCGGGACCTGGATGGATTCGCCCGTTTGAGGATTGCGGGCCTGGCGAGCCTTGCGCTCGCGCACCTCGAAGGTGCCGAAGCCCGTCAGCTGCACCCGCTCTCCGTCCTTGAGGGCGCCGGCGATCTCGTTGAACACCGCGTCCACTGCGTCGCCCACCTTGCCCTTCCCCATGTCAGTCTTGGCGGCCACCTTGTCCACCAGCTCTCTCTTGTTCATCGCTGTGCCTCCTCCTGTCGAACTACAGCCCTCCGATGCTAACCAGGTGCTCGGCGCCCGATCAAAAAAAGCCTTGCACAGCAAGGGTTTTCGCGGCCTGGCTCAACCCCGCTGCACCGACTGGAGCTCCTGCACCTTGTCCCGCACCGCCTCTGCCGCCTGGGTCAGGGCCGCCCGCTCGTCCTCGGTGAGGGAGAGCTCCACCACCTCCTCCACCCCCTTGCTCCCCAGCCGGGCGGGGACACCTAGGTAGAGATCGCCGATGCCGTACTCCCCGCTGGTCCAGGCACATACCGGCATCACCTCCTTGGAGTCCCTCAGCACCGCCCGGGCCATGGCGGCAGCCGCCGCCGCCGGGGCGAAGTAGGCCGACCCCTTCTGCAGCAGCCCGACGATCTCGGCCCCCGCATCACGGGTGTGCTCCACCAGCTCCGCCACTCGGCCCTCGTCGAGCACCTCGCCCAGCGGCCTCCCGTTCACCCGGCACTGGGAAGGAACCGGGACCATGGTCTCGCCGTGGCTTCCCAGGGTGAGTGCCTCCACCTCGAGGATGTCGGCCCCGGTCGCCTGGCTGATGAAGTGGGCGAAGCGGGCGCTGTCCAAAACGCCCGCCTGGCCCATCACCCTCGAGCGAGGAAGTCCCGAGACCTCGGCGGCCAGCAGCGTCATGTGATCGAGCGGGTTGGTCACCACGATCAGCACGGTCTCCGGCGAGTGCTCCACCACCTGCCGGGTCACCTGCTCGACGATGCCTGCGTTGACCTCCAGCAGGTCCATCCGGCTCATCCCCGGCTTGCGAGGGGAGCCGGCGGTGATGACCACCACCTCGCTTCCGGCCGTTTCCTCATAGCCGTTGGTCCCCACCACCCGGGTCCGGTAGCGCTCCACCGGTCGGGCCTGGTTCATGTCGAGGGCCAGTCCCTGTGGCAAGCCCTCCACGATGTCGGTCATCACCACCTCGTCCACCAGGTCGTAGTCGGCCAGCTTCTTGACCGTCGTGGAGCCGTAGCTGCCGGCCCCCACCACCGTCACCTTGCGCATCGTCTCTCCTTGGCGCCGCTCGTCATGTCCCAAACGAAAAGGCTACCGGGTGGTAACAAGGGACGATGCGACGGCTGGTCCCCGCCCTGCTGCTGGGGGCATGCACCATCAGCGTGCCCCAGGTGGATTCGCTGCCGGCGCCCTCCATAACGGTTGGCTCCAGCCCCGCCGCTGGTTACCAGCTCAGCGACCCCGAGCTGCAGCGCCGTCTGGGGGTGGAACCTCCTTCGGACGTCGACTGGCGGCGGACCGTGGGGGGCCACACGGTGCTGGGGATCGAAACCCGGCCCGATCCCCAGGAGCTGGAGCTGGTGGCGGCCGCCATGCGGGAGGTGCCGGCCGCCATGGACGAGAAGGTGTCACCGGGGGCCATCGTGCGAGTCCCGGAGATCGAGGAGGGGCCGGTCCACGAGCTGGCGGCCGCCTACAGCCGGGGCCCCGACATCTACCTGCTGGATCGCACCTTCCAGATCAGCCCCGACGGCTCCACCCGCATGGACATGGCCCGCGCCTACCTCCACGAGCTGGCCCACGTCGCCCAGTTCCTCACCCTCCGGCCCGCCTACGTCCGGGCCGTCCTCGAGGGCCGCCTGAGCAGCATCAGCCCGGTCGCCGGCTCGGAACTGGTGTCCAGCTTCGCCGCCGCCACCGGGTGGCTGGACCGGGCGCAGGACCCGCTCCAGGTGGACTGGCACCTTCCCCAGGAGGTGGCCGCCAGCACCCCCTATGGGCGGCTCCGCCCAGATGAGGACATGGCGGAGTCGGTGGCATTGGTGGCCATGGGCAGGGCCGACTGGCTTCCCGCCGACCGGGTGGGATGGGTGGAGGAATGGCTGCAGGGGGAGGCCGAGAGGCTGGCCCGGGGCAAGCCCTGGGCCCCGGCGGGCAGCTCGGAGGTCCTGTCGTCGCAGCCGGTCTACGACGAGGAGCAGGTCGAGGCCCTCATGAGCCAGTTCTCCCACGCCGAGCCGCTCTACTTTGCCTTGCCTCCGGAGGCACCAACGCACGACCAGCTCGCCGCCACCATCGCCGCCCGCCTTCAGCAGCGCGACCTGGAGGGTTCCCTGGAGCGGAATGCCGACGAGCGGCTCCCCCGGTACGAGGGGCTGTTCAGGCGGGACGACGGGCTGGCCTACCGGGTGGAGCTTTGGGACTTCCGCCAGGGCACCGGGTTCGAGGAGAGCCCCGACCACCCGGTGCTCACCTACGTGGTGCTGTGGTAGGAGGGCCTCCCCCTCCTTGCGAGGAGTTAGGGGGGAGTGGGCCTACCGCTCGGACGGAAGGACGCTCAGGGCGCCATGTCGAGGATGCGCCGCATCTCGGCGGTGTCGAAGGCCCGAAGGGTGGTGGTGCGCAAGTTGCCTTGCGCTCCTATGGTCAGCGCGGCCGCCGAGGCTGCTTCCTCGTCGGCGAACTCGGTGATCGCCACCAGGTCGTAGGGTCCCACCGTCCAGTAGGTCTGCAGCACCCGGCCGCCCAGCCGCTCGATGAGCTGGTTGGCCTGCTCGGAGCGCTTGACGGTGTCCTTGAACTCGCGGGCCCCCTGCTCGGTCCAGTTGATGAGGCTGATATACGTGGCCATGTTCTCCTCCTCCTCGCGGCCTCCGCCAGGAGGCTACTCGTGCGAGGCGGGCCGTGTCGCTTCCCGCCGGTACGATCGCCTTCATGGAAGACGCCTCCGCTCCCACCTCCGCCTTGGGGCGGCTGCGCCAAGCGGCAGAGGATGGCCGGCTGGCCGAAGTTGCCCTCCAGCACGGCCTCGACCTGATCGTGGCCTTCGGGAGCACGATGAGTGGCGACGTCGGTGCCGGTGACTTGGACCTGGCCGTGCGGGCAACCCATCATCTGGACCCGCTGCGCCTGCTCGACGAC
>JALYHC010000116.1 GCA_030776765.1 Actinomycetota bacterium
GGTAGGGCTGCTGAAGGGACCGAGAGCGCAAGGGGCTTTTCTTGTCGCACCCTCTCCTCATAATGCGAGTACCAGTCGGGGTGGGTGATGGCAGGGGTTGGGGGGAGGGCTCTTCTCCCCCTCCCGCTTGCGGGAGGGGGTTGGGGGGAGGGCTCTCTAAGAACTGCCGTGCGGCGTGTGGTACCAGCCGGCGCGCTTCGCCCTGCTGAGCACCCGCACGGGGAGCCACAGCAGCGCCAGCAGGGTCAGCAGCGGGTACCGCACCAGGTACCGGGCCGGCACGCCCTCCCTGACCAAAAACACCAGCGGCAGCACCACCTGCGCCGCCGTCGCTCCCGCCCAGAGCCTCCAGGACAACAGCACCCGGCCGGGCCGCACCGCTGCCAGCACGGCCAACACCAAAGAGACCAGCGCCACCAACGTTCGGCTGGGCTGGAGGAGCCGGATGGCCAGGTCCAGGGCCGCCGCCGAGGGCGTACCGATGCCGTAGCCCACCAGGCGCGGCACGTACGACGCCGCCACCTCCCGCCAGCCGCTCCGCCATCGGGCCCGCTGCCGAACCGCCACGCCCAGCCCGGCCGGCTTCTCGTCACGGACGCGCACGTCGTGCAGCCATGTCACCGGGATACCGGCCAGCACCAGCCGGGCGTTGAGCTCCTGGTCCTCGGTGACGGAGGAGCCAAAGCCACCGGCGGCCGCCAGGGCGGCCGAGGACAGGCACATGCCCGTCCCGCCCAGGTCAGCCGACCATCCCAGGTTTCGGCGAGCGAGCTGCACCATGCGGTTGCTGGCCCAGTAGCTGAGGGCGGAGGCGGTCGCCATGGCCGAGGCGTCCGGATTGTCCACGTCCAGGTAGGCCTGGAGAACGGCATGGCCGGCATCGAGCTCGTCGGCCAGGCGGCCCAGGAAGGAGGCCGGCACCCGATTGTCGGCGTCCAGCACCACCAGGCTCTCGTCCTCGTGCAGCGGATGCCCTTCCAGGTACCAGCGGAGGGCCGCTCCCTTCCCCTCCGGCCCCTCCCTTCGCTCTACCACGCTGGCCCAGCGGCCCCCCAGGAGGGCGGTGCGATCCGAACACCGGTCGGCCACCACCCACAGCGACACCAGGTCGGACGGGTAGTCCTGGGCGGCCAGGTCGGCGAGGACCCGTTCGATGACGCCCTCCTCGTCGTGGGCGGGCACCACCACCCGCAAGCGCCGCCCCCTGCTACCGGCCGGCGCCGGGGGTGGGTTGGCCCAGCCGGCCAGGGCCGTGAGGGCGTTGTAGGCCACCAGGCCGAGCAGCAGCACCTGGGCGGAGCGCGCCAGGGCCCGTAACATCCTCGGCAGGGTAACGATGTTCTCAGCGGCGCTTGGCCGCCAGGATGGAGAGGGAGGAGGCCAGCAACGGCACGCCTCATCGAGCTCGATCCGAAGAGCGTGGTGGTGGCCTTCGGCACGCGACCGGAGATCGTCAAGCTGGCCGAGGTGATCCGCCTGCTCGGCCCGGCCGCTCGTTTGGTCCACACCGGCCAGCACTACGACCGGCTCCTGGCGGCGAGCTTCTTCGAGCAGCTGGAGGTCCCCGCCCCCGACGCCCAATTGGAGATCGGAGGCATCTCGCGGGGCCAGCAGATCGGTCAGGCGACGCGCCTGCTCGACCGACACCTGGTCGAGCAACCCGCCCTTGCGGTGGTGGTCCAGGGTGACACCAACACCACCTTGGGGGCGGCGTTGGCCGCCAACGCCACCCGTACCCCGTTGGTGCACATCGAGGCCGGCCTGCGCAGCTTCGACCGGGCCATGCCCGAGGAGCACAACCGGGTGGTGGCCGACCATCTGGCCGACCTCTGCTGCACCCCCACCGAGGTGAGCCGCGGCAACCTCGAGCGGGAAGGTATCGAGGACCAGCGGATCGAGGTGACCGGCAACACGATCGTCGAGGCGGTCCACCGCCTGCTGCCCGGCTCTGCCCAGCGCCGAGCGACCCTCGACGACCTGGGGCTGGGCTCCGGAAGGTTCGTCCTGGCCACCTTCCACCGCCCTGAGAACGTGGACGACCGGGAGCGCTTGAGGCTGGTCCTCGAAGAGCTGGCCGCCCTGCCGCTTCCCGTGGTGCTCCCGTTGCACCCTCGGACCGCCCGGCGGGCCGCCGCCTTCCGGCTGGAAGGGCTTCTTGGCAAGCTGACGGTCATCGACCCGGCTGGCTACCGCCAGTTCCTCAGCATGGCCGCCGAGTGCGCCTTCTCGGTCTCCGACTCGGGGGGGCTCCAGGAGGAAGCCAGCATCCTCAAGCGGCCGGTCATCGTTGTGCGCAACTCCACCGAGCGACCAGAGGTGTTGGGCAGCTTCGCCGAGCTGGTGCGGCCCGGGCCGTCCATCGGCGAGGTGGCGGCCAAGTGGCTGGCCGACCTCGGGCGCCTCCACGACCGCCTGGCCACCGTTCCCAGCCCTTACGGGGACGGGACCGCCTCCCAGCGCTCGGTGGAAGCGCTGGGCCGCCTACTTCAGAGGGCCGCATGAGGACCTTCGGCCGGCTGCTGGGCAGGCCTGCGGCTGAGTCCTCCATCTCCGACCAGGAGTGGGAAGCCCTCATCGACGGGTCCTCGAGCGTCCTGAGCGTCTGCCACCCCGACTGGCGGGGGGTGCGGGTCTCCGCTCGCAGCCACCATGCCCCGGTGCTGGAGGCGGCCCACGCCGGGACTGTCGCCGGACCGCTGGTGGACCGAATGACCGAGAGCGGCGTGGGGGTGCTGGTGGTCCACGGGTTCCCCCCCGGTAGCGAGCGCCTGGTGCGAGAGGCGGCCGGGCGGGGCATCGCCACCCGGTGCGTGCTCTACTCGTCAATGGCCCAGCACACCGCCGAGCCGGGCGAGGCGGCCGTGGTGGACCGGGTGGTGGAGCTGCTGGACGAGGGCAGCCTGGGCCGCCTGGGCTTCGCCAAGGAGGGCCAGGCCGAGGCGTTCGCCGCCCTGGGGGTGCCGGCCCACTTCGTCCCCAACCGCCCTCCTTCGGTCCCTCCCCTGGAGCGGCTCCCGCTGGGCGAAGGCCTGCAGGTGGGCGTGTTCGGCGAGCTCTTCTGGCGAAAGAACGTCGCCACCCAGCTGGGGGGGGTGGCCCTCATGGGAGGACGGGCCCACGTCATCTGGCGGCCGGCGCTCTCCTATCTGAAGGGCCTGGACGTCCTCGAGCACGGCCTCCTCCCCCACCAGGAGTTCCTCCGCCTGCAGGGAAGCGTGGACCTGAACCTGTACGTCACCCTCTCCGAGTGCCTGCCGCTCACCCCGGTGGAGAGCTATGCCAGCGGCGTTCCCTGCCTGTTCTCCCGCACCAGCATGCTCTTTCGCGACGACCCCGAGCTGTGGCGCCTCACCACTGTGGACGAGCTCGACAACCCGGCCGCCATCGCCCGGGCAGCTCGGCATCTGCTGCACAAGCGCCTGGAGGCGGTCAAGCGGGCACGGCGGTGGCTGGACGAGTGGGACGAGGTGGCCGCCCGCTACTGGCGTCGCTTCGTCGAGGATTGAGGAAGCCGATGCGCATCCTCCACGTCCCCCACGCCTATTGGCCCGTCCACGGGGGCGCCGAGCGCCTCTGCCGGGGGCTGAGCGAGGAGCTGGCGAACCGGGGCCACCAGGTGCGGGTGCTCACCGCCAACATCGCCTCCCCGGAGGCCTACTACCGGTTCGGGGTACCCAGGGTCGGACCGGCCCGGCAGACCCTCCACGGGGTGGAGGTGGTGCGAGTCGCCTTCCAGGGGGGGGCGTACCAGGCGGGACAGGCGGTCTCTCGCCTCCCCATCGGCAGATCACGAGAAGGCCTCTCCAGACGGCTCCTGGAGTCAGCCCGGGGCCGGTTCTGCCGCCTGCTGCAGGGCGAGATCGAGGCGTTCGCACCTGATGTGGTGATGACCCTTCCCCACCTGCTGGTCAACGTGCGGTGCGTCCTGCGGGCCCACCACGCCATGGGCTTTCCGCTGGTGGTGGCGCCGCTCATGCACGAGGATGACCCGTATTGGCCGGAGGCCGAGCTGCGGGAGGCACTTGCAGGGGTGGAGGGGGTGGTGGCCAGCACGTCGCATGAGGCAGAGCGCCTGCGGACCGCTTACCGAGTCCCACCAGAACGGGTGTTCACAGCCGGAATGGCGGCGGAGCTCCCGCCCCCCTTGCGGCAGGAGCGGCGCCGGCCGTGGGTGCTGTCATTGGGTCGCAAGGCTCCCTCCAAGGACCTCGGCCACCTGCTGGCCGCCATGCGCCTGGTCTGGGAGGATGATCCGGGCATCCAGCTGGTCCTGGCCGGCGCCCGGGTACCGATGACCGGCCAGGTGGACGAGCTGCTGGCCACCCTCCCGCCCGACGAACGGCGGCGGGTCATCTCTCTGGACGACGTCTCCGAGGAAGAGAAGGGGGAGCTGTTGCGGGTGGCCGCATGCCTGGCGCTGCCCTCCAAGATCGAGTCCTTCGGCATCGTCCTGCTGGAGGCCTGGGCTCACGGCATGCCGGTGGTAGCGCTCGACCTGCCCGTGCTCCGCAGCACCGTCGAGACCGGCAAGGATGGCCTGTTGGTGGAGCCGGATGATCCCGACGAGCTGGCCGAGGCGATCCTGTTCCTGGTGCACAACCACCAGCAGGCAGAGGCGATGGGCCGGGCGGGGCGGGAGAAGGTCGAGCAGCGGTACACCTGGGCCAAGGTCGCCGACCGCTATCTGGAAGCGTACGAGCAGGCCCGAGCCATCGTCCCCTCCGCAAGGGGCTGAGCATGTTCGCCTCGGTCAAATGGCAGGGGCTCGTCCGCCGTCTCGCCCTGCTGGCCGTGGCCCTCTTCGTCGTCGGGAGCATCGCCTACCCGCTGGCCGTGCTGGTGCCCCTCCTGGACACCTCCACCCAGCAAGGGATGCTGGAGCTGACCCGAGACGTCTGCCAGGCGCTGGGGCCGGATGCGGCGGTGGTGATGCTCCAGGACGAGATCGCCTTCCCGGAAGCGACCTTCTCCCAGACGGTGCGGGGGGCATGCGACGTGCCGGTGGCGCTAGCGCCGGGAGACATCGGTTTTGCCGACCTCCAGCGCCTGGCCGGAATCTGGGCGGCCGAGGGCAGGCGCCTCTACGTGGTGAGCAGCCGAACCCACCCACTCCCTCTTTCGTGGGAGGTGCTGGCCCAGGCGGAGTTCCAGCTGCTGGAGCGCACCATCGAGAGGCGCCCGGCGCAACCCCAGACCGGCGAAGTGCGCCTCGTGGGAGCGGTGGTCCCGCCGGAGGGGTGATCGCCTTCCCTCCCCTAGGGAGAGGGTCCTCTTCTCTTTGCGGGCCGGGGGGGCGATCTTCTCCCTCCCCCGCTCGCGGGCCAGGGGGCCATTTTCTCCCTCTCCCGCTTGCGGGGGAGGGCCGGGGAGGGGGTCCTTCTAGGACGAGTCCCTCGCACTAGTATCGCCGCCCGATCCATGGTCGATGCCCTGGTCACCACCGCCTCCGAGCTGTCGCTCGACGCCACCCGCGGCCTGATCCGCTCCGCCTGGGACGTCCACCCTGAGCTCTCCGTCTACGTGGTGAGCACTCGGAAGGTGCCCGAACTCGACCTGCCAGTGACGGTACTGGCGGTCTCCGAGTTCGAGACCGAGCAGGGGGTGGCGGCCAGCGCCACCCTGGATCCCGACAACCAGGGCGTCTTCGCCCTGCCGTTTGCCCTCGAGAGAGTGCTGCAGCAGCACCCTTCGGCGGTCTACCTGTCGCCCGGGTGCCTGGTGACCAACTCCCTGGGCGCCCTGGACACCGAGCTCTCCAGCAGCTCCCTGGCGCTGGTCTCCCCGTTCCTGGCCCACGAGCGATTCTCGACCACCCCCCACCTGGTGAGCCTCAGCCGGCGCACCGACCTGGTCTCCACTCGGATGATCGGCTTGCGCCGGGACGCCAAGGACCACCTGGACGCCTGGCAAAGGACCATGGTGGAGAGCTTCTTCGACCCGTGGCAGCGGCGGCCGAGCGAGCTGATGTCGGGGCTGACGGGCATGTTCCTGGGCGCCGACAACGTCGGCGTCGTGCAGGAGGACCTGCTGACCACCTGGGTGGACTTCGCGGCGATCGAGTCGGGGCGGGCGTGGGGACGCAGCCCGGCGGTGGTGCTGTGCGACGAGCTGTGGGAGCTGGCTCGGGAGGCGGCTCGCCTGGAGGGCAACGACATCGAGGTGGCCTGGCAGCTGCTCACCGATCGGGTGCACGACTCCCGGCCCCTCGAGCCGCTGGTGTCGCTCATCAACGAGAGCGTGTCCGCCTGGCCGGTGGACGAGGAGGCCTTCACCCTCTTCCACTGGTTCGCTTCGGAGGTCCGCCGGGCCGCCGATCCCACCGGCGTCAAGTGGGCGGTCGGCGAGGACGACGCCTTCCATGAGTGGCTCTTCGAGACCAACGTCAACGGCCTCACCCGCCTGGCCCACCTTTACTGGCAGTTCCGTTCAGAGCTGCGCGACGACTTCCCGGCTCCCAAGCTCGATCCCGCACCGCTGCGGCGCTGGAACGACCGCCGGGCCCTGGCCGAGTTCGGGATGGACCTCTTCGACCCGAAGTGCGCTCCCCGCAAGCCGACCGAGGAGGAGATCCTGCGGGGGCGGTGGGAGCGGCTGGCAAACGCCGTACTGTGGCGGCTCAACGTCATGAAGGGCCTGGCGCCCGGCTACGCGGCCCGCGAAGAGGCCAAAGACGATCCCGGCAAGCGGCGGGGCCTGGCCCCACCCAGGCGGGTCGAGGTGCACCGGGCACCGCCCCTCTATGGCCATTCGGTTCGTTCGCTGTCGCTGATCGGATGCTTCCGCGCGGAGAGCGGCCTGGGGCAGGCCTCCCGGGCCAGCCTCGGTGCCCTCCGTCGCCTGAGCCGCGACTTCTCCTACATCGATACCAGCGAGGAGTACCCATCCCGCAACGCGGTGGATCCGGGGCTGGAGGGCGAGACCTTCGGCGCCTTCGGCGACGTGAACCTGGTGCACTCCAACGCCGACGAGCTGCTCACCCTGTCGAACCGCGTCTTTCGCAACCGGCTGGCCGGGCGGTTCAACGTCGGCATGTGGTTCTGGGAAGCGGCCGACCTGCCCGCCCGCTCTCGTCCCGCCTTCGAGGTGATGGACGAGCTGTGGCTGGCCAGCAGCTACCTGGCCGACGTCTTCGGCCAGTACGGCCGGGTGCCGGTGGAGGTGATCGGCCTGGCGGCGGACCTGCCCAGTGCGCCCGAGGTCTCCCGGGAGGACTTCGGCCTCTCCGATGACGAGTTCGTCTTCCTGTTCGTCTACGACGCCCTGAGCTCACACGGCCGCAAGAATCCTGAAAAAGCGCTGGAGGCGTTCATCAAGGCCTTCGCCCCCACCTTCACCGGCGTCCGGTTCGTGCTCAAGGTCTCCAACCTGAACAAGTTCCCCGCCAGCCAGGCCCGCCTGCACAGGATGGCGTCCGGCTGCCCGGCCATCACCCTCATCGACTCCTACTGGCCTCGCCACCGAGTGCTGGGCCTGATGGCGGTGGCGGACGTGTACGTCTCGCTTCATGCCGCCGAGGGGTACGGGCTCACCCTACTGGAGGCGATGGCGCTGGGATCCCCGGTCGTCTGCACCGGCTACTCGGGGAACATGGACTTCACAAGCAACGACAACTCCTGGTTGGTTGACTACCGATTGATCGCCACCGACGAGCAGACCGGGCCCTATCCGGCCGGCTCCATCTGGGCTTCCCCCAACGTGGACAGCACCGCCGAGCTGATGCGGGCCGCCTACAACAACCCGGCCGAGGTGGAGCGGAAGCGCCAGAGAGCGATGGTCGACGCCCGGGAGACCGCCTCCCTGGAGCGCTACGCCGCTCGCCTCGATGCTCAGCTGAGGCGGGTGCTATAAGCCTGCCTTCTCCCTCCCCCGCCTTCTCCCTCCCCCGCTTGCGGGCCTGGGGGGTTCGGGGGGTGAGCGGCACTAAGTGAGCACCGGAAATCCAAAAGCCGCTCACCCCCTGAAGAAGGGAGCCGGGGAGGGGCCTTCTCCCTCCCCCGCTTGCGGGGGAGGGCTGGGGAGGGGGTCTCTGTGACCACACGGGACAACACGCGGGTGACCCACCGCGCCCCGAGACGTGGTCCTCTCCAGGCGGGCACCCTTGGTTTCGCCTGGTTGCTCACTGCCGCGCTTCGCGGCGCCCTGGCCGCCATCGTGGTGCTGGCCGTACTCGGGCTCCCGCTGGCCATCGCCGGACGCTTCCATCGAGCCCTGCTTCCCGCCCTGGTCCTCGTCTGGCTGGCCATCCTCGTCCTGTGGCAGCGCCTGGGTGGGGCAGGGCTCCCGCCGCACTGGGCATCGGTGCTGGTCTTCGCGGTTGCGTTAGGTACCGCCTGGATCAACGCGACCCACGCCGCCCAACACCTGCTGGTGGATCGCGACCCGGGCGTCTACGTGGTGACCGCCCAACATCTGGCCACTGACGGAGGCCTCTTCTTCCCGGCGCGCCAGGGACCCTTTGGCGATTTCCCGGCGCTCAGGTACGCCGGCGCTGGTTTCCAGGGCGCCCAGCAGCTCTTCCCGCTCTTCTTCCACCTCCTTCCGGT
>JALYHC010000117.1 GCA_030776765.1 Actinomycetota bacterium
CGCCCGGCCGCCGGGGACCCGGCCACCGGCCAGGCCTTCTCCCAGATGGTGGAGCCCTTCGTGTACCCCGAGACCCTCTCCCCCCAGGCGGTTCGCGAGGTGCGGGTCATGAAGGCCAGGATCGAGGCCGAGCGCTTGGGCCCGGACGAGGACCCCGAGTTCCACCTGAAGCTGGGCCGCGGAGGGCTGGTGGACGTGGAGTTCGTGACCCAGCTCCATCAGCTGCTGCATGGGGGCCGAGTACCGGAGGTCCGTACCCAGGGGACCCTCCCCGCCTTGCAGGCGATCGGGAGCGGCGGGCTGCTTCCCGAGGCCGACACCCGGGCGTTGAGCGATGCCTACCGCTTCTGCGGCAGGGTGCGCAATCGGCTCTACCTTCAAGCGGGTCGGCCGAGAGACTCGCTCCCCACCGACATGGAGGAGGCGACCCGGCTGGCCTTCTCGTTGGGCTACCTGACCCGCCCCCGCTCCTCACTCCGGGAGGACTACCGACGCCACACCCGCCGCGCCCGCCGGGTAGTGGAACATTGGTTCTACGGCGACTGAACCTCGCACCGGCGGAGCGGGAGCGAGCGGCCTCCACCTGCCGAATATGATCCCTTCCAGGAAGGGAGGCCCGTGAACATCACGTTCAACTCATCGCCCGAGCCCACCCTGGGAGTGGAGCTGGAGCTCCAGGTGATCGATGGTCAGAGCCTGGACCACGTCGCCGCCGCCTCCCCCATCCTGGAAGAGCTCGGCCACCCCCTTCGCATCAAGCACGAGCTCTTCGAATCGACGGTGGAGATCAACACCGACATCTGCCACACCGTCAAGCAGGCCAGGAACGACCTGCAAGAGAAGCTGGACATCCTGCACGGCATCTGCGACCGGGAAGGTTGGTTGCTCCTTTCCTCCGGAACTCATCCCTTTGCCGACTGGAGCAACCAGGTGGTGGCGCCCGACCCGCGCTACCACCGCCTGGTAGAGAACCTGCAGTGGCCGGCCCGCCAGCTCCTCATCTTCGGGATCCACTTCCACGTGGGAGTGGACGGGCCCGAGAAGGCCATCGCCCTGCAAAACTCCATCGCCACCTACATGCCGCACTTTCTGGCCCTCTCCGCCTCGAGCCCCTTCTGGACCGGCTTCGACACCGGCCTCGCTTCGGCCCGCACCAAGATCTTCGAGACCATGCCCACCGCCGGGCTCCCCTATCGGATGGACAACTGGCACGAGTTCCTCCACTTCATGGACGCCCTCTCCTCGGCCCGCGCCATCCAGACGGTACGGGAAGTGTGGACCGACATCCGCCCTCACCCCGGCTTCGGGACAGTCGAGCTGCGCATCTGCGACGCCACACCGACGCTCACCGAGCTGGCGACGCTGGCAGCCATGGCCCAGTCGATGGTCGTCTGGCTGGACCGGCGCTACGACAGCGGCCGTCCCCTTCCCCTGGTGCGCCCCTGGATCGTGCGGGAGAACAAGTGGCGGGCGGCTCGGTGGGGGCTGGCGGCCGACCTGATCACCGACAACGAGGGCTCGCTCAAGCCGCTGCTGCGCAGCATCCGCGACCTGGTGGAGAACCTGGGCCCCATCGCTCGCCAGCTCGACTGCGAGCAGGAGCTGGGGGAGGTGGAGACCATCATCAACCGAGGGCCTTCCTACATCCGTCAGCGGGAGGTGTGGGAGAGGTCCGGCGATCTCCACGAGGTGGTGAGAAGCTTGGTCGACGAGCTTCGCACCGACCGCTTCACCGAATAGTCCGGACTTCCCGAACTCTAGGCAAGAGCCGCGCGTGGCGCGCTAGTAGAACCTCAGGTTTCCCGCTACTTCTTGCCAGGGCCCTCAGTGCTTGACGGCCGGCTCCGTCTGCTTGGCCTGCTGCACCCAGCCCTCCACCATCCGTAAGGTGGGCAGGCGGCGCACCAGCCGCTTCTGCTCGTTGATGGCCGCCATCTTCTTGAGCAGGGATTGCGGACTGCGGCGGCGGAGCTCGCGCACCGAGCTCACCCCGACCGCTTCCAACAGATCCGAATACTCCGATCCAACTCCGCTGATCCGCATGAGGTCGGCCAGGTTGACCCACTCCAGGAGCTGCGTCTCATAGAGGCCCGTCTCCTCCCCCAGCTCTGCCCGGCCGCCACGCGTGGAGGCTCGGCGCAGAAGCGCCTCGGTGGTCCGAATACCCGCTCTGCGCAACCTGGCGGCGTTTCTCGGACCCATCCCCTCGATCGCACCTATGGAGGGCATCCCGCTCCTTTCCTCTCTACCAATCGGGCGATGCTGCTCTCGCCCGGGCCCCCGGGGTCCCAGCCTCGCCGGAGCCTACTGAACCCGCCCATGAGGCGCTACAGCGGGAAACCCTGCCTTAGGACCCGCTCGGCGGGCGCCTTCCCCGGATGCTGGGCCGCAGGTCGGCGAGATCGCCGGGGGTGTCCACGTCTCGTGGCGGCAGGCGGTCGACCCATACCTCCTCCACCCATTCCGGATGAGCCTGCAAGAGCTGCCGGGCTCCGTCGTCTCCCCTCAGGCTCATCAGACGTGTCCACAGGGCGCGGTCCACCAGCACCGGGTTGGCTCGCACGTAGCGGTACTTGGGCACCACCGCCCACCGGCCCCGTCGGCGGTAAGCCTCCACCAGCCGGCGCACCACGCCCGGGTCGACTTCCGGCTGGTCCCCCAAGGCGATGATGGCCGCTTCCGCCCTCGGGTCCCGCTCCAAGGCGGCCAAGCCCACCCGCAGCGATGAGGCGAGCCCCGTCTCCCACTCGGGGTTGACCACCACGGTGGTGTCGTCCAGGTCCACGCGGTCGAGGATCTCCTCCACGCGGTGGCCCAGCACCACCACCACCTGATCCACCGGCCAGGAGCGGACCTGCTCGAGGACGTGCCGCAGCAACGGCCTTCCTCCCCAGTCGACCAGCTGCTTGGCCTCCCCGAACCTGCGCGAGCCTCCCGCCGCCAGGAGGAGGGCGGAGATGCTCACCGCCCTTGCGGCGCCCCCACCTGCGCCCCTACCTCCTCTTCCCTGCGCTGCAGGTGGATGCGCCCCTGGCGTCCGCGCAGCGGCTCCCCGCTTCCCGCTCCGTATCGCACCTGGATCATCTCCGCCAGGATGGAGACCGCCACCTCCGCCGGCTGCTCGGCACCGATGTCGAGACCTACCGGACCGTGGATGCGCTCGAGCTGGTCGGGCTCCCAGCCGCCCGCCCGCAGCTTTTCCAAGCGGCGGGCATGGGTCCTGCGGCTTCCCATCGCCCCCACATAGCGGGCCGGGCTGGCCAGCACTGCCGGCAGCACCGGATCCTCGAAGCGGGCGTCGTGGGTGAGCAGCACCACGTACGTGCGCCGGTCCAGCTCCAGCTTGTCCAGCACCTGGTCCGGCCAGCCCACCAGCAGCTCATCGGCCTGGGGGAACCGCTCCCGGGTGGTGAAGGCCGCACGGGCGTCGGTGACCGTCACCCGAAACCTCAGCTCTTTGGCGATCTTCACCAGCGGCTGCGCCACGTGCACCGCCCCGAACACCACCAGGCGCGGGTCGGGCGCCACCGTCTCGATGAAGACCTCCCTGCCTTCTCCGTACCCCAAGGTGCGGCTCCGCTCGTTCTCCATCAGAGAGCGGGCATCGGCCAGGACGTCCTCCATTACCTCATTGGGCAGCTCATCGGGGAGCGAACCGGCCACCACCCCATGGTCGTAGTCCAAAAGTGCCCGAACGCCGGTCCCCGGCCCGGCCACCACCGTCGCCAGCGCCGCCAGGCGCTCCTCCCGGATCGCCCGGCGGAGCGCCTGGTGAAGGCGGTTCACCACCGCTCCACGAACACCTGGATGGTGCCCCCGCAAGCCAGGCCCACCTCGAAGGCGTCCTCGTCGGCGATCCCGTAGGTCAAGAGGCGGGGCTCCCCGGACACCAGCACCTGCTGGGCGTGCAGGAAGACGTCGTTCTCCACACAGCCACCGCTCACCGAGCCTTCCATATCCCCCTGGGAAGAAACCAGGAACTTGGCCCCCTCGGGACGGGGAGCCGAGCCCTGGACGCGCACCACCGTGGCCACCGCCACCTCCTTGCCCTGGTCCTTCCAGCGCTCGATGGTGGCCAGATCGTCCTTCATCGCCTTCGCACCTGGTGGCGCCACATCGACATCGACTCTAGAAGGCGGATCACCGCGGCGAGATCGGAGAGGTTGGCCGCCGGAAGGAACTGGTCCACGTAGGGAAGGACGGTTCGCATGCCGCGGGCCTCCGGCTGGTAACCCTCTTGGCCCGCCAGCGGATTGAGCCACACCACTCGATGGACGCTGCGGGCGAAGCGCGCCATCTCCTCCTGCAAGAGCTGGGGGCTTCCCCGGTCCCACCCGTCGGAGATGACCAGGGCGATGGGACCACCTCGACCCACTTGGCGGCTCCAGTTACGGTTGAAGGTCCGCAACGATTCTCCGATGCGGGTACCGCCGGACCAGTCGTGCACGGCCTGCCCCACCTCGGCCAGAGCGGCATTGGGATCACGACCTCGCAACTGGCGGGTGATTCGGGTAAGGCGCGTTGAGAAGACGAAGGCCTCCACTCTCCCCAGCCGTCCCCGAGCACCGTGGATGAAGTGCAGCAGCAAGTCGGTATAGCGCTCCATCGAGCCGCTCACGTCGGCCAGGATCAGCAGGGGCCGCCGGCGGAGGCGCCGGTCGGCGAAAGCCAAGGGGATCATCGGCCCCTCGTGCTTCACCAGCCGGCGGAGCGTGCGGCGCAGGTCGGGCCTGCCTGGCCGCCCGGCGGGGGCCAGGCGGCGGCTCCTCATGAGGGCCGGCTGCCAGCTCATGCGGGCGATCAAGCGACGCACCTCCCCCAGCTCCTCGGTGGAGAGCTGGGCGAAATCCCGGCGGACGAGTCGCTCCACCGCCGACCACCCCACTCGGTCCGATGCCTCCACCTCCCGCTCGTCCAGCCGGGCCTCCTGCGCCAACGGCGCCACGGAGCCCAGCTTCTTCGCCTCGAGGAGATCGGGCGAGGGCCGGGGAGGCTCGATCGGCAGGCCGGCACCGAAGAAGAGCTCGAAGGCCTGGTCGAAGATGGGCACCTCCTGCGGACGTGAGACAGAGATTGCTCGCAGGCCCAAGTAGAGGTCCTGGCGGTCGTCCAGGCCGACGACAGCGGCGGCCTGAAGCAGGTCGGAGGTCGTCTGCGGCACCACGGGCAGGCCCCTGGCGCGCAGGTAGCGCCCGAAGCGGATCAGGTTGGAGACAAACGGGTCGGTGACACCGCTGAGCGCCATCAGCTAGTGAGCCTGGTGCGCCGACGAATCAAAGGCGCCCTCCGGCAGCACCAGGAGATCCGGCCAGCGGGCCCACTCGAAGTGCCCGCCGTCCGGATAAGTCCATCCCCCGCCCCAGGCGAAGCCCCACCGGCGAAAGGCCTCCACCACCCCCTGGCTCATCTCCACCGGGCCCCCCATACGGATTACGGCTGGGATTGATGTCGATGGCCACCCCCCAGGCGTGGCGGGAGAGAGCGCCTCCCTTGTCGCCTCCCCGCATCTGCCGGGGGTTGTAGCACCCTCCGCTGTGCTGGAAGTCGTGCTGGTCGATACGCAAGATCTGGCCGCTCTGCCAGAGCTCGCCCATCACCCCCTCCAGGTAGGCGACCAGGCTCCGATGGCAGCGGAATCGGCCCAGCCCGGGAAGCTCCACCCACACGATGTTGCCCTCCACCCAATCGGGCTCGATCTCCACCTGGTCGCCCTCGCCGGTTGGTCGGTAGGCGAACTCGCCGAAGCGTTGCTTGAGGAGCGCCGAGGGCAACGTCCGGTCAGGCCGGGGGGGATCGCTCGACCACCGTACGGCCAGACCGGCACCCTCGGGGGCGTCCCGCTCGAGGGCCCGTTTGAGCTTTCGGGGGTCCGAGAAGTCCCACAGCACCGCGTAGGAAGGGCGTACCAGCCCCAAGGAGGCCGCCCGCTCCTCACTGAGGGCCATCTCCGACCAACCGATCTGGGCGTCGTCGACCACCGCCCCTACCGGCAGCCGGTGCAGCTTCCCGTCCCAACCGACCAGCTCCACTCGGTCTCCCACCTCCGCCAGCCGCAGGGAGGCCGAGACCCGGCCCAGCACCAGCTCTCCCCTTCCCAGCACGTCCGCCACCTCGCCCCCCAACAGGGGGGCGGCCCCCTGCGGCTCGACCGCCATGGTGGACATGGGGTAGGCGAACCCCTGCGGAGCCTCCTGCACCACTTGGGCACCTCTCCGCACCGCCACCAGGCGGAGGGTGCCGGCGTGGAAGACGGCCATGCGGGCGCCTGCCCGGCTGGAGATGGCACGGGTGGTCGCCTCCAACTCCTCGCTCAACCCGCCCGGCTGGAAGACGGTGATGGTCTCCTCAGCCTCCTGAAGGCCCATCGCCGGTGGGGCCAAGGCCAGCAGGAGCGCCATGGCGCTGATTGCCGATGCGGAAGTGACGCCGCTCACGGGCGCCTACCAGGCGGGGGCGAGCAACTGTTCTACGCCCAAACCCCTCACGCGGGCGATGTCCTCTTGGTATTTGAGCACCACACCCAGCGTGTCCTCTACGGTGGGGGGATCCAGGTGCTCCCGGCCCAGCACCGCCAGGGCGGCCGCCCAGTCCAGGGTCTCCGCCACGCCGGGGGGCTTGAACAGGTCCGCCTTCCGCAGCTGCTCCATGGCGCGGGCCAGCTCGCCGGCCAGCTCTTCGGGGATGCCGGGGACCTTCCTCAACACGATGGCCACCTCGCGCTGGAAGTCCGGGTAGTCGATCCAGTGGTAGATGCAGCGGCGCTTGAGGGCGTCGTGGATCTCTCGGGTTCGGTTGGAGGTGATGACGGCCACCGGGGGATGCTGGGCGGCCACCGTCCCCACCTCCGGGATGGTCACCTGGAAGTCGGAGAGCAGCTCCAGCAGGTAGGCCTCGAACTCCTCGTCGGCCCGGTCCAGCTCATCGATGAGCAGGACGGGGCGGCGTCCGTCGACCGCCCGCTCGATGGCCTGGAGGAGGGGGCGGGCCACCAGGAACTCCCGGCTCATGATGTCCTTCACGCCGGCCGACTGGCCGTGTCCCTGCGCCTCGAGGAGGCGGATGGCCAGCATCTGCCGGGCGTAGTCCCACTCGTACAGGGCATGGCTCACGTCCAGCCCCTCGTAGCACTGCAACCGGATCAGCTCCTCGTCCAGCACGGCGGCCAGTACCTTGGCCACCTCGGTCTTGCCGACTCCGGCCTCCCCCTCGAGAAACAGCGGGCGCCCGAGTTGCAGGGCGAGGTGAACGGCCACCGCCAGACCCCGATCGGCCACATAGCGATGGCGATGGAGGGCATCGAGGACCTGGTCGACGGTCTCGGGAACCACGTGAAAGCAGGTTAGCCCTGGCCGCCACGAAGCAGCCGGGGCCAAGCGGCGAACCTGAGGCTGTCGCGCGCTCTGCGCGCGGCCATTGCCTAAAGATCGCCAGCGCCGGCTCGCTCCATCGCCGCCCTCAGGGCACGCTTGGCGTACACCACCGCCAGGTGGGCCTTGTACTCCTCAGAGCCATAGAGATCCTCCACCACCGCGCTCCCTTCCACCGCTCGGATGGCCGCCCGCTCGATGGCCTCCGCCGACCCATCGGTACCCCTCAGCTCCTCCGCCACCTTGGGAGCCAGCGCCGCCACGCTGCCCACTCCGGTGAGGGCAAGCCGGGCGTCGGCCACCCGGGAATCCTGCCTCCGCACCCAGGCGGCGGCACCGGCCACCGCGAAATCGCTGTGGCCTCCCCGGCGGCCCAGCTTGTCGTAGGCCGACCCTTCCCCGACCTGCCGCTTGGGAATGCGGATCTCGGTGAGGATCTCACCATCGGCAACTGCAGAGGTCATGGTGTCGAGGAAGAACTCCGAGGAGGGGATGCGCCGCGCGCTTTCCATCGAGCGGACCACCATGGTGGCTCCCAGCGCCAGCACCGCGGCCGGCTCATCGGAGGCCGGGTCGGCGTGGGCGATCGACCCGCACACCGTCCCCCGGTTACGCACCTGAGGGTCCCCCACCCAGCAGGCGGCCTCCCACAGCGCGGCGGCCTGCTCCCGCAGCACACCACTGCTGGCCGACTGGGCATGAGTGACGTTGGCCCCGATGATGAGCTCCTCACCCTCTTCCCGGATCTCGGCCATGCCGCCGATTCGTCCGATGTCCACCAGCAGCTCGGGAGAGAGGAGTCGCAGCTTCATCATCGGCAGCAGGCTATGGCCCCCGGCCAGCACCCTGGCGCCGGGGCGGGAAGCCAGCGCCTCGAGGGCCTCGTCCAGGGTGGACGGCGCTATGTAGTCGAAGCTGCGCGGGTACATCCTGGGGGGAGCTGCTAGCGCCCGGCCCGCTCCGCTGCCCTCACTGCCCTCGTCAGGGCCCGGCGAGCCAGGACGGTGGACAAGTGCCTGCGATACTCGCCGGATGCATAGGTATCGCTGAGGGGGTCGATGATGGCCGCCGCAACCCGCTCGGCGGCGGTGCCGATAGCCTCCTCGCCAAGCTCCCGACCTCGCAACGCTTCCTCGGCGGCCTCGGCCCGCAGGGGGATGCCGGCAGCGCCTCCCACCACCAGTCGGGCGTCCGAACACTTCCCATCCTCGAACGTCACCGTGGCCGCCACCCCCACCACCGCATAGCCGGAGGCGGGATGGCGGTGCTTGGCATAGGCACCGCCCGTCGTTCTTCCCATCACGGGGACGCTCACCGAGGTGAGCAGCTCGCCGGGCTCCAGGGCGGTGGTGAAGACGTCGATGAGGAACTGAGCGGCGGGGATTTCCCGGCTGCCGCCGCTCCCCCGGACGGTGATGGTCCCCTCCAGGGCCACGACGGCGGTGGGGAAGTCGCCCGCAGGGTCGGCGTGGGCCAGGCTGCCGCCGATGGTTCCCCGATTGCGCACCTGCAGGTCCCCGATGTGCGAGGCGGTCTCCGCCAAGAGCGGGCAGAGCCGCCGCACCTCCTCGGAGGCCTCGATGGCGGCGTGGGTAGTCATGGCGCCGATGTGCAGGCGGTCCCCGTCCCGGCGGATCCCGGTCAGCTCACCGATACGCCCGATATCCACCAGTGCGGCGGGGGAGGCCAGGCGTAGCTTCATGATGGGGAGCAGGCTGTGGCCTCCGGCCAGCACCCGCGCCTCCTGGTGGGCGCCCAGCAGGTCGACGGCTTGGTCGATGGTCTCCGGTCGGTAGTAGTCGAAGCTGGCAGGATGCATGGTCACTCCCCTCGTGCGCTCTGGATGGCCCGCCACACCCGGTCCGGGCTGAGCGGCATGTCGATTTTTTCCACTCCCAGCGGCGCCACGGCATCCATCACCGCGTTGTAGACGGCCGCCGTGGAGGCGATGGTGCCGGTCTCCCCGACCCCCTTGACGCCCAGTGGGTTGACGTGGGTGGGAGTCACGGTCTTGTCGAGCTCGAAGGGGGGAAAGTACTCCGCCTTGGGTAGGGCGTAGTCCATCATCGAGCCGGTCATCAGGTTGCCGTCTTCGTCGTACACCGCGCTCTCCCAGAGCGCCTGCCCGATCCCCTGCACGATCCCCCCCTGGATCTGGCCCTCCACGATCATGGGGTTGATGATGCGGCCGCAGTCGTCCACCGCGATGTAGCGCCGCAGCTTCACCTCTCCGGTGTCGGGATCCACGTCCACCACCGCGATGTGGGCCCCGAAGGGGTAGACGAAGTTCTCCGGGTCGAAGAACGCCGAGGCCTCGAAGCCCGGCTCCATGTCCTTCGGGTACTTCCAGGCGGTGGTGGCGGCCAGGACGACCTCCTGGATGGTGTGCGACTGGTCCGGCGAGCCCCTGACGAAGAACCGGCCGTCCTCGAACTCGATGTCCTCCTCGGCAGCTTCCAGGAGATGGGCCGCCACCTTCTTGCCCTTCTCCTTGAGCTTTCTGACCGCCCCCATGATGGCCCCGCTGGCCACCGCCGTGGTGCGCGAGCCGTAGGTCCCCCAGCCCATGGGAGTCTGGTCGGTGTCGCCGTGCACGACCTCCACGTCGTCGACGGGGATGCCGAACTCGTCGGCGATGATCTGGGCGAAGGTGGTCTCCTCGCCCTGCCCATGAGGATTGACTCCCACGAAGACGTTGGCCTTGCCGGTGGGGTGGAAGCGGATGTTGGCGCTCTCCCACAGTCCTCCGCCGAAGCCCACCGCCCCCGCCACCTCCGAGGGGCCCAGGCCACAGATCTCCACATAGGTGGAGAAGCCGATGCCCATCAGCTCGCCCCGCTGGCGCCGCTCGGCCTGCTCGTCGCGCAGCGACTTGTAGTCGGCCAGCTCGAGCGCCTTGTTGAGGGTGCCCTGGTAGTTGCCGGTGTCGTAGACGAGGCCGGTCGCCACCCCGTGGCCCTCCTCGAAGGGCGCGATGAAGTTCTTGCGCCGGAGCTCCACCGGGTCCATGCCTATCTCGTGGGCCAGCTTGCCCATGAGGCGCTCCACCATGAAGGTGGCCTCGGGCCGCCCCGCTCCCCGGTAGGCGTCGACCGGGGTGGTGTTGGTGTGCACCCCGTAGACGTCCTCGTGGATGTTGGGGATGTCGTAGCAGCCGGAGAGCATCAGCCCGTGCAGGATGGTGGGGATTCCCGGCCCGGCGGTCGAAAGGTAGGCGCCCATGTTGGCCCACACCTTGGCCCGCAGGCCGAGCACCTTGCCGTCCCGGGTGGCAGCCAGCTCGACTTCCTGGATGTGGTCCCGCCCGTGAATGGTGGCCTGGTAGTTCTCGCTGCGCGTCTCCGTCCACTTGACCGGCCGGCCAACCATCTTGGAGGCGAAGATCACCATCGAGTCCTCGGGATAGTGGGGGATCTTGCTCCCGAAGCCTCCCCCCACCTCCTGGGAGATGACGCGGATCTTGTGCTCGGCTATCCCGGTGTCCAGCGACAGCAGGAAGCGGGCGATGTGCGGGTTCTGAGAGGTCGCCCACAGGGTGACGGCGCCCTCGGCGAGGTCGAAGCGCGCCAGGGCCGAGCGGGGCTCCATGGCGTTGGGGACCAGCCTCTGGTTGATGATCTGCTCGCGCACGACCACGTCCGCCTGCCGGAAGGCCGACTCCACGTCGCCTCCGGAGACCTTCCAATGGAAGGCCAGGTTGCCGGGGCGGTCCTGGTGGAGCTGCGGCGCGCCCTCCTCGGTGGCCCGGCGGGCGTCGGTCACCGCCGGCAGCTCCTCGTAGTCCACTATCACCGCCAGGGCGGCATCGCGGGCCTGGTACTCGTCCTCGGCGACCACGATGGCCACCGCGTCGCCCACGTAGCGGACGCGATCGATGGCCACCGGTGGATGGTCGGGCGCCTCGCAACCGGCCTCGGGGACGATCCAGGCACAGGGGATGGGCCCGAAGCCTTCCTCTCTCATCTGCCGCCCGGTGAACACCCCTACTATCCCGGGCATCTGCTCGGCGGCGCTGGTGTCGATGCCGGTGATCCTGGCGTGGGGATAAGGTGACCGCACCACAACCAGGTGCGTCGTTCCGGGTAGTTCGATGTCGTCGGTGTACCTGGCCTGGCCGGTGATCAGCCGGGGGTCCTCCAGGCGCCGCACCGGGCTGCCGAAGGGCCGAGTGGTCGGGGATGCGGTGGTGGTCATGCTCTCCTCCTCACACCTGGGCGGCGGCCTTCTTCACCGCCTTGACGATGTTCTCGTAACCGGTGCACCGGCACAGGTTCCCATCCAGCCCGTGCCGGATGTCCTCCTCCGAAAGGCCATCGCCCTCCCGCTCCACCAGGGCGACGGCGGCCATGATCATCCCCGGGGTGCAGAAGCCGCACTGCAGGCCGTGCTCCTCCCAGAAGGCCCGCTGCATGGGGTGCAGCTCGCCGTTGGCCCTCAACCCCTCAATGGTGGTGATCTGGGAGCCGTCGGCCTGCACGGCGAGGACGGTGCAGGACTTGACCGCCAGCCCGTCCAGATGGATCGTGCAGGCCCCACACGAGGTGGTGTCGCAACCGATCTTGGTGCCGGTCAGGCCGAGGTGGGCGCGAAGCAGGTCCACCAAGAGCAGCCGGGGCTCCACCTCCCGCTGGTAGTGCCGGCCGTTGACGTTCAGTGACACGGATACGGTCATGCGCTCCTCCTTGCTGGTTGCTCCCACTCCGGTGGTGGTGGTGGCTCGCCTCGCAGCTTGGCGGCCGCGTACTCCACCGCCCGAACGATGTTGTGGTACCCGGTGCAGCGGCACAGGTTGCCCTCCAGCCCGTGGCGGATCTCCGCCTCGCTCGGGTCCGGGTTCTCGTCGAGCAGGGCCACCGCCGCCATGATCATCCCCGGGGTGCAGAAGCCGCACTGCAAGCCGTGGCGCTCCCAGAAGCCCTCCTGGACGGGGTGCAGCTCGCTCTCCTCCCACTGTTGGGCAAGACCCTCGATGGTGGTGATCTCCGCGCCCTCGGCCTGCACGGCCAGGACGGTGCAGGACTTGACGGACATGCCGTCCATGAGGATGGTGCACGCCCCGCAGTGGGTGGTGTCGCAGCCCACATGGGTGCCGGTGAGCAGCAGCACCTCCCGGAGGAAGTGCACCAGCAGCGTGCGGGGCTCCACCTCACCGCTAACGGACCGCCCGTTCACGGTCATCGAGACCTGCACCCACCACCTCCTGCTTCCCTCCCGAACCTATCAAACCGCGTCAGCGCGTGACGGCCGTCAGGCCGGAAAGCGGACGATGAGCATCACCACCGCGAAACCGACGCTCACTGCCACCGCTACCACGTCCCGGCGGGTCATCGCCAGCTCCATGAGGTGGGTACGCCCGCTGCCTCCCACGTAGCAGCGAGCCTCCATCGCCAGGATCAGCTCTTCGGCCCTCTGCAGGGCAATGGTGAAAAGCGGCACCACCAGCGGGAGCAGGCTGCGGGCGCGACGCACGAAGTTCCAGCGGCTTCCCGCCCCCACCCTGGCTCCCCGCGAAGCCTGCGCCTTCATGATCCGCTCCAGCTCCTGAGCGAAGGTGGGTACGAAGCGCAGGGCGATGGTGAGGACCAGGGCCAGCTCGTGGGCGGGCACCTTGAGCTTACGAAGCGGCTGCAGGAGCCCCTCGAAGCCATGGGCCAGCTCGGTGACGGTGGTGGAGAAGGTGATGGCTGTGGTGAGCAGGATCAGCTCGACGAAGCGCAGCGCCGAGATGATCACCAGCTTGACGGTGGCGGCAGTGACCACCTGGAACCCCAGGTCGAGCACCACAGGACTGTCCGGGTCGAGGCTGCGCCCGAAGAACAAGAGCTGCATGACGGCCAGGGCCACCATCACCGGAATGGCCGGCTTGATGCCGGAGGCGGCGTAACCGAGGGGGATGCGGGCCAGCATCAGGATGACCAGCACCACCACCAGCAGGATGACGTTACCCACGTAGGTGTAGTTGAAGGTGACGGCGGCCACCACCGCCGTGGCGGCCAGGAGCTTGGCGCGGGGATCCATGCGGTGGATGAAGGACCCGGTGGGGAGGTACTGGCCGAGGGTGACGTTGCGGAGAAGCTCAAAGTCTTCCATCGGCCCTCGCCTTGGCCATGAGGTCGGCGATCCCGCCTGCCACTTCCGCCTCCGAAGTGCAATCGGCGCCCAAGGCGTACCCCGCTTCCCGAAGGCGGTGCGCCACCTCGGCGGCGGGAGGCAGGCCCAGTCCCACCTCGCCCAGTAGCCCGGGGTTGGAGAACAGCGAGCGAGGGGTCCCGGCGGCGATGGTGGAGCCCTCGGCCATCACGTAGACGCGATCGGCCAGCTCGGCCACCTCGTCCATGTTGTGGCTGACCAGCACGATGGTGATCCCTTCCTCGCGCCGCAGGACCTCCAGGATGGCCAGCAGCTCGTCTCGGCTGCGAGGGTCGAGCCCGGCGGTCGGCTCATCGAGGACCAGGATCTGCGGCCGCATGGCCAGCACCCCGGCGAGCGCCACCCGGCGCTTCTCACCCCCGCTGAGGGCGAAGATGGGCCGGTCTTTGAACTCCTCGAAGGGGACGCCCATCAGGTCCATCGCCCAGCGCGCCCGCTGGCGGAGTTGGTCTCCGCCAAGGCCGAACTGGGCGGGACCGAAGGCCACGTCGTCGCCCACGTATCGTTCGAAGAGCTGGTCCTCCGGGCGCTGGAACAGCAGCCCCACCCGGCTGCGCAGCTCCCGCACGTCCACGTCACGACGGCCCAGGTCGAACCCCGCCACCACCACCCGCCCAGCTTGGGGCCGGGTGAGACCGTTGAGGTGCTGGATGAGGGTCGACTTGCCGGAACCGGTATGGCCCACCACCGCCACCACTTCCCCTCCACCCACCTGCAGCGAGACGTCGACCAGCGACTGGTGCTCCAGAGGAGTCCCCGCCAGGTAGGTGTGGGAGAGGGCCTCGATCTCGATCACCGGATGATCGGGGACGGGATCGTGCTTGGTCTGTGGCGGCGGAGGTACCTCGTCCGGACCGGGATCGAGGCGCTCTCCCACCGCCTGGACCACCGCCCCGGTGGTGAGCAGGTGAGTGGGGAACCCGGGCACCCGATGGGACACCATCTGGGCGATGCGCACCGTGGGCGGCACGTCCAGTCCTCGTCCGTGCAGGCTCTCCCCGTCGCTCAGCACCTCGACGCAGGGGCCATCCACTACCAGGGCGCCGTCCTCCAGGATCACCACGCGTTGGGCGCGGGCCGCCTCCTCCATGTGGTGGGTAACCTGCACCACCCCCACCCCTTGGCGGTGGAGGCGCTCCATGATTTCCATCACCGCTCGTCGCCCAGCCGGGTCCAGCATGGACGTCGCCTCGTCGAAGATCAGCATCTGGGGCTCCATGGCCAGGGCGCCGGCAATGGCCACTCGCTGGCGCTGGCCCACCGAGAGCATGTGCGGCGGTCGCTGCGCCTCGTCCTTCATGTCCACCAGCTCCAGCGCCCGGTCCACCCGGCTGCGTAGCTCACCGCGTGGGACGCCGATGTTCTCCGGGCCGAACGCCACGTCGTCCTCGACGATGGTGGCCACGATCTGGCTGTCCGGGTTCTGGAACACGAGGCCCACCGCCGCCCGTATGCGCTTCTTGAGGCCCAGGTCGCGGCCGATCAGCTTGGTGTTGTGACCCTCCACCAAGACATCGCCAACGCTTGGGAGTAGCAGCGCATTGAAGTGGCGGGCCAGCGTGGACTTGCCGCTGCCGTTGGCCCCCAAGATGGCCAGGTGCTCTCCGGCGGCCACTCGCAGCGAAACCGACCGCAACGCCGGGACCGGCTCCACCACCCGCGCCGTATACACGTGGTCCACTGCGATGGCTTCGACCAGCGGATCTGCAGATGCGTCGTGGAGTCCCACCAACCCGGAGCCCAGCGTAGTGAAGGCTTGGCTGATTTTTCGCGGAACGGCCCTACACGAGCGGCCAGATCCTGGAACAATGGCCGGGTGAGGTTCGGGCCGTAGAGGAGGTACCAGTCATGGCCGAGAGAGCGATGTCCCATCCGGCGTCCGAAGACGAGGGGGCGCTTTCCATCCGCAAGATCGTCATCGCCGGGGTGCTGGCGGCCATCGCCATCCTTCTCGGCGTGACCAGGATCGGCTTCATCCCCTTCCCCACCGGCATCAACGCCACCATCATGCATGTGCCGGCCATCATCGGGGCGGTGGTGGCCGGCCCGGTGGTGGGTGCCATCATCGGCACCATCTTCGGGATCTTCAGCATGCTGAACGCCACCGTGCCGCTCTTCAAGGACCCCCTGGTGGCCATCCTGCCCCGCATCTTCATCGGCATCACCGCCTTCTACGCTTACTGGGCTCTGCGCCACAACCAGTGGCTGGCGCTGGGGGCAGCGGCGGTGGTCGGCACGCTCACCAACACCATCCTGGTGCTCACCATGGCGGTGGTGCGCGGCTACATGCCCCCCAACGTGGCCACGACGGTGGCCGTCACCCATGGCATCCCCGAGGTCATCGTGGCGGCCATCATCACCTATGCGGTGGCCGTCCCCTGGCTGCGGCTGCGGGGCGGCCGGCAGGAAGCCCGCCGGGTCTGATCAGGCGCCCCGCTCGAGGAAGAGCAGGGCGGCGGCCGCATAGATGCGAGCCGTCTCCAAGAGCTGGTCCAGGTCGACCCACTCGTTCTTCTGGTGGGGCACGAACCGGTCCCCGGCGCCGATGGTGACGATCGGGATGCCCTTGATCGCCGACAGGAAGGTGCCGTCGGTGGCCCCCGGCACCCCGTTGTAGACCGGCTCCCGTCCGCTCACCTCCCGCACTGCGGCGTCCACGGCGCGCACGATGGGCTCCTCCCGCCCGGTCTGGGTCCACGGGCGGTCCTCCAGCACCTCCAGCTCGACGGACAGATGGAGACCGTCTCTCATCCCCGGCCGCAGCCGCTCCCGTAGATCGCCCCCCAGGCCACCTCGTGCGTCGCCGATCGAAGCCTCGCCAACCGAGGAGCAGAGGTGCCGCATCGCTTCGGTGAGCTCATGGTGGTCCTGGCCACGCACTGTTCGGACGTCCACCAGCA
>JALYHC010000118.1 GCA_030776765.1 Actinomycetota bacterium
ACTCTGCGGCGAGCGCGGAGGGCAGTCGGCCAACTGCTGCTCACCCTCAAGAGTTCCTTCATCGAGGCCAACCCCCAGCCGCCGCCCGGTCCCACCCTGGAGGGACTGCGCCGCCTCGGGGCCCCCACCGTTCCGGATTCCGAGTTCGTGGCTGCCGTCGATCGCCTCGTCGATCGCCGCCGCCTGCTGCTGGCCTTCGTCAAGAGCGACGGCTGGGACTGGCAGGACGCCGTCGTGGCGCCCCGGGGGGACAGTTTGCTGCTGCTCGAGCCATCCCGAGAGGCGCCGGAGGAGGCGTAGGGCTGCCTCCCCCGCCCTCCCTGTCGGAGGCGCCCCTAGAGGATCCCGCCCTCGGTCATCCGGCGCAGGTCGAGCGCCTCGTCCAGTTCCTCGGCCGAGAGCACCCCCTTCTCCAGGGCCACCCGGCGAACGCTTCGGCCGCTGGCGAGGGCAGCCTTGGCGATCTCGGCGGCCTGGTCGTAGCCGATGCTGGGGGCGAGCGAGGTGACGATGCTGACATTGCGCTCCACCAGTTCCCGGCAGCGGTCCTGGTCGGGCTCGATGCCCTCCACCGCCTTGGCCCGCAGCACCTCGGCGCCCGAAGCCAAGAGCTCGGCCGACTGGAGGAGGTTGTGGGCCATGACGGGCATCATCACGTTGAGCTCCAAGTTTCCGTTGGCACCGCCCCACACCACCGCGGTGTCGTTGCCCACCACCTGGGCGGCGAGCTGCATCACCGCTTCGCAGATCACCGGGTTCTCCTTCCCCGGCATGATGGAAGACCCGGGCTGCAGGGAGGGCAGGCGGATCTCGGCGATCCCCGCCCCCGGCCCAGACGCCATCCAGCGCAGGTCGTTGGCGATCTTGAAGAGTGACACCGCCACCGTGCGCAGCGCCCCGGAGGCGCTCACCACCCCATCCTTGGCCCCCTGGGCCTCGAAGTGGTTCTCGGCCTCGCGCAGTGGATAGCCGGTTCGGCGGGCCAGGCACTCGATCACCCGCCCCCCGAACCCCTCCGGTGCGTTGAGGCCCGTGCCCACCGCGGTTCCCCCCAGGGCCAGCTCCTCCAGCTCGGGAAGGACCCGGCGGAGGCGCTCCGCCCCTTTGCCGACCTGAGCCGCATACCCGCCGAACTCCTGCCCGAGGCGGATGGGGGTGGCGTCCATGAGGTGGGTGCGGCCCGACTTGACCACCCCGTCGAACTCCTCCGCCTTGTGCTGCAAGGAGGTGGCCAGGCGCTCCAGTGAGGGGATGAGCTCCTCCCGGAGGAGCCCCACCGCCGCCAGGTGGAGGGCCGAGGGGATCACGTCGTTGGACGACTGCCCGGGGTTGACGTGGTCGTTGGGGTGCACCCTGCCATCGCCCCTTCGTGAGCCAAGCAGCTCGGCGGCCCGGTTGGCGATCACCTCGTTGGCGTTCATGTTGGTGGAGGTGCCGGAGCCCGTCTGGAAGATGTCCACCACGAACTGATCGTCGAGCCGTCCCTCGGCTACCTCGTCGGCGGCGGCAGCCACCGCCTGGGCGACGTCGTCGGCCACCATTCCCAGCTGCTGGTTGACCCGGGCGGCTTCCGACTTGATCAGTCCCAGCGCCCAGATGAAGCGCCGGCCGAAGCGAAGCGTGGAGATCGGGAAGTTCTCGACCGCCCGCTGGGTGGACGCTCCATAGTAGGCGTGGGCGGGCACCTGCACCTCGCCCATCGAGTCGCGTTCGGTGCGGTACTCCACCTGCCTCAGGTTACCCTGCCGCCGGTTCGCCTCCAGGGTCGGACTCTTCCAGCGCGGCCGCCTCCAGGCCCAGCTTGGTGCGCAGGGCCTCGTAGCCGCCCGCCTCCAGCTCATCGGCCAGCTCGGGCCCACCCGAGGCGACGATGCGGCCCTGCATCATCACGTGCACCCGGTCGGCGCGCAGATAGCGCAGGATGCGGCTGTAGTGGGTGATCAGCAGGATGCCTATCTGCGGGCCCCGCAGCGACTCCACCATGCCCGCCACCTCGCGCACCGCGTCGATGTCCAGTCCCGAGTCGGGCTCGTCGAGCACCGCCACCCGAGGCTTCAGCACCGCCAGCTGGAAGATCTCCGAGCGCTTCTTCTCACCGCCGGAGAGGTCCTGGTTGACGGAGCGGTCGAGGAACGGCTCCATGTCCAGCCGCTCGGCCAGCTCGTCGACGTCCTCCCGCAACGCCTGCCCCGACTGCCCTCCCGAGGCCGCCACAATCTCTTCCAGCAGCTCCCCGAGCGCCACCCCGGGTACCTCGACCGGGTACTGGAAGGCCTGGAACAGGCCCAGGCGGGCGCGCTCGTCCACCGGTCGGTCGAGGATCTCCTCGCCGCTCACCCGAGCCGAGCCGCTCGCCCGATACTCCGCCCGGCCGCTGAGCGCATGGCAGAGGGTGGACTTGCCCGAGCCGTTGGGGCCCATCAGGGCGTGGATCTCGCCGAAGTGGACCTCGAGGTCCACTCCCCTGAGGATCTCCAGCTCACCGATGGAGGTCTGTAGGTCCCGAACCTCCAGAGCCGGGGCCCTCACGACGCCTCCTCGGCTTCTCTCGGCTCGAGGTGCAGGTAGACGTCGTCGCCCTCCAGCTTCAGTTCGTAGACCGGCACCGGACGGGTGGCCGGCAGTGAGTTGGGCTGGCCGGTCCGCACGTCGAACTCCGAGCCGTGGCGGGGGCACTCCACGTCGTAGTCCCACAGCTCTCCCTCGGCCAGCGAGGCCTCGGCGTGGCTGCACTCGTCGCCGATGGCGTAGAGCGCGTCCTCGATGCGAAAGATGGCCACCCGGTGGCCTGCCACCTCGAAGCGCCTGCCGGCACCCTCGGTCATCTCCTCCAGCGTGCCCACCTTGACCCACTCGGGCATCAGATGCGGCCCTCCTGCTGGGCGGTGACGAACTTGTCGTTCACCCCCTCCCGCAGCGGCTCTGCCAGTTCCGCTTGTGGGAAGCGGTCCAGCACCTCCTCGAAGAAGCCCTTGACGATGAGCTGGTCGGCTCGCGCGCGGGGCAGCCCGCGACTCATCAGGTAGTAGCGCTGCTCCTCGTCGATGGGCCCCACCGTGGAGCCGTGCCCACAGCGGACGTCGTTGGCCAGGATCTCCAGGTTGGGGACCGACTCGGCCCCGGCCCCGGCGGAGAGCACCAGGTTGCGGTTGGTCTCGAAGGCGTCGGTCTTCTGGGCGTCCTTCCAGATCTTGATCAGCCCGGTGAAGACCGAATGGCTGCGGTCCTCCACCGCCCCCTTCAGGAAAACGTCGGAGGTGGTGTGCGTGCCGACGTGGTTCATGAAGAGCCGGTAGTCGAGGAGCTGTTCGAGCTCGCCGAAATACAGGCCCACCACCTCGGCGCTGCAGCCCTTCCCCAACAGGTCGACGGTCAGGTGCAAGCGGCCGATCCGGCAGCCCAGCCCGGCCTCACCGATGCGAAGGGAGGTGTCCCGGGCCCCCACCACCCGCTCCTGGGCGATGGCGCGGGTGTCGTAGCCCCAGTCCTGGACCGTGCTGAGACGGAAGCGGGCGTCGTCCCGCACCGACGCCTCCACCTGCGGGACCGTCACCAGGAACTGCTCCTGGGAGGACCGGTAACCGATCACCAGCGAGGCCTCGGCGTTGACCTCCACCACCACCGTCACGTGGGGAAGGATGAGGGCGCCCTCGGTGGTGGCCTGTACGTCGACAAAAAAGGGGGCCTCGACGGTGCGGCCTGACGGGACGTAGAGGAACACGCCGTCGCCCAGGAAGGCGTGATGGGCGGCGGAGAAGATGTCGAGGTCGGCGGGGATGCCGGTGGCGAGGCTGCCCCGCAGTTGCCCCTCGTGGTCGGAGACGGCTTGCCGAAGCGAGGTGAAGAGGACCTCGTCCCCGGCCTCGTGGGAGATGTCGGTGGTGAAGCCGTCCACAACGGTGGCCCGACCGGCCACCTCAGGCAGCGCCTCCGCGACGGGGGACGCCTCCTGCAACGGCGGGCCGGGGTCGGCGGGCAGGGCCAGGCCCTCGAGGTCGAAGTCGAGGTCTACGTAGCGCCACACCTCCTCCTGGGAAGAGGGCATGTCGAGCTTCTCATAGAGCTGGAAGCCTCGCTGACGGATGTCGCCCAGCCATGATGGTCCGGCGGCCATCAGGCGTGACAGCGTCTGCATCTCCAGTGGAAGCACGGGAACCCTCCGAAAGCTGCGGCGGGCCAAGGGCCCGCCGCGGGAGGATATTCGCACTCCGGCGGTATGGCTAATGGAGCCCCTCGCCTGCCGACCCTGCCATCGCCTGGGCTCCCCGGTCGAAGACCGCCTGGAACATCTCCTCGGTCAGCACCCCGGTGAAGGTGTTCTGCTGACTGGGGTGGTAGCTGGAGATGACCAGGGGGCCCTCGGGGCCCAGGTCGACCTCGGCCAAGTGGGCGAAGGGGGGCCGCGGCTTGGGCACGGGAACCCCCCAGCCGGCGTACACCCGCAGCAACTGCTGGTAGGCCATCTGCCCCAAGCAGACCACTGCCTTCACCCGTTCCAGCCGCGCCATCTCCTCCTCCAGCCAGAAGCGGCAGTTGTCCCGCTCTTCCACGGTGGGGCGGTTGAGGGGTGGGGCGCAGCGGACGATGGCCACGATGTACGTGTCGCGAAGCTGCAAGCCGTCATCGGGCGACCGGGAGAGCGCCTGGTTGGCCAAGCCCGCCCGATGGAGGGCTCGAAACAGCCAGTCACCCGAGCGGTCCCCGGTGAAGACCCTCCCCGTCCGGTTCCCGCCGTGGGCGGCCGGCGCCAAGCCCACGATCAACAGGCGGGCTGCGGGGTCGCCGAACCCGGGCACCGGGCGGCCCCAGTACTGCCAGTCCTCGAAAGCGGCCCGCTTCTGCTCGGCCACCCGCTGCCGCCAATCGACCAGGCGCGGGCAGCGCCGACACTCCACCAGGTCCTGTTGAAGGGCCGGCAGCGACCGGTAGCGCACCATCGGCAGGGTACCCATGGAACACATCGTCCGCCCCGCCTGTTGGCCAAAGGGAGACCGCCCGCAATGGAGGAGGGAGAGATCTCATGGCTGTTGGGCTTTTCGTGGCGCCTCTGTTCGAGGACAGCGAGCTGATATATCCCTATTACCGTCTACAGGAGGCCGGCTACACCGTCCTGCGCATCGGCACCAAGGCCGGCCAGTTCGAGAGCAAGCACGGGCTGCCCATGGAAGCCGAGGTAGCCGCTTCCGAGGTGGACGCCGAGCAGCTCGAGGGATTGGTCATCCCCGGAGGGTACGGTCCCGACCACCTGCGCAGGGATCAGGCCACCATCGAGCTGACCCGTCAGGTGTTCGAGGCCGGGAAGCCGGTCGCGGCCATCTGCCATGCCGGCTGGTTGCTGGCTTCGGCGGGGATCATCGAAGGGCGTCGGCTCACTTCGTTCTTCTCGATCAAGGATGACATGGTCAACGCCGGGGCCAAGTGGCTCGACGAGTCCGTGGTGGTGGACGGCAACCTGATCACCTCCCGCTACCCAGGGGACCTGCCGGCCTTCATGGAGGCCACCCTGGACGCACTGCAGAAGGCGTAAAGCAAGCAAGGGGAGAACGCTGGGGGCGGGTCTTCGGACTCGCCCCCTTTTGCCCTCGCAGTTGTCCACCGGCCAACTTCCTGATACGTTCCCAGCACGGGAAACCAAAGGGTGCCAGGGCCAGTAGGAGGGGCAGTGGCCAAGCGAGAGGCGGTGCCGGTCTCCGACACCATCGGCATCTACCTCGAGGAAGCGTCCACGCACACCCTGCTCACCGCCGAGGACGAGGTGCGCCTCGCTCGGATCATGGAAGCGGGACGAAAGGCCCAGCAGCGACTGGAAGCCCAGCCGGAGCTGAGCCCCGCAGAGAGGGCCTCCCTCTTCCGCCTCATCCACCAGGGAGAGGAGGCCAAGATGGAGTTCATCCGCGCCAACCTGCGGCTGGTCATCTCCATCGCCAAGCGTTATGCCGGGCGTGGGCTCGACCTGCTCGACTTGATCCAGGAGGGCAACCTGGGCCTGATCCGGGCAGTGGAGAAGTTCGACTGGCGGAAGGGCTTCAAGTTCTCGACCTACGCCACCTGGTGGATCCGCCAGGCCATCACCCGGGGCCTCGGCAACCAGGCGCGCACCATCCGGCTGCCCGTCCACATGGTGGATGTGGTGCGCACCGTGCAGGAGACCGCCCAGGCCCTCTCCGAGGAGCTTCGCCGCCCTCCCACCCCCTGGGAGATCGCCGAGGCGAGCGGCCTGGACGAGGAGCGCGTGCAGGCCGCCCTCGACGCTCCGGGGGACACCGTCTCGCTGGACCGGCCGGTCGGTCAAGACGGCGACGCGGAGCTCCAGGACTTCGTGGAGGACTACCAGACGCCCGACCCGTTCGGGGCGGCCTCCGACACCCTGCGCCGCCAGCACGTCAGCGCCGCCCTGTCGATCCTCGACGACCAGGAGCAGCAGGTGGTGCTGCTCCGCTACGGCCTGGACGGCAACGGTCCCCGCACCTTGTCCGACGTGGGCAAGATGTTCAACCTCACCCGGGAGCGCATCCGCCAGATCGAGGGACGGGCCCTGGCCAAGCTGCGCCACCCATCCTGCTCCTTCGACCTGGAGAGCCTCCTCTGAGGAACCTCAGGCTCTAGTGGCGCGTGGCGCGCTTAACCGAGCCCAAGGTTGGAGTGGCCGTGGGTCCGCCACTCTTGCCCAAAGAACGGCCTCGGATTCGATGATGATGAGGGCTCGACCTCTGCCCGGCCCCAGCTAGGCCTCGATCAGCCCACCGCCCCGCTCTCGACCATGTTGAGCTCGATGAGGCGATTCATCTCCACCGCATACTCCATAGGTAGCTCGCGCACGATCGGCTCGATGAAGCCGGCCACGATCATCGAGGTGGCCTCCTCCTCGGTGAGGCCCCGGCTCATCAGGTAGAAGAGCTGGTCCTCTCCCACCTTGGAGACGCTCGCCTCGTGGCCGATCCGAGCGTCGGCCTCCTCGATCTCCATATAGGGATAGGTGTCGGAACGGGAGTCCTCATCCAGGATGAGGGCATCGCAGCGCACGAACGACTTGGTGTTGGTGGCGCCCGGCTCCACCCGCACCAGGCCCCGGTAGCCGCCCCGGCCGCCGTCCTTGGAGATCGACTTGGAGGTGATGAGTGAGGTGGTGTCGGGGGCGGCGTGCACCATCTTGGCCCCGGCGTCCTGGTGCTGGCCCTTGCCGGCGAAGGCGATGGAGAGCACCTCGCCGTGGGCGCCCGGCTCCATCATCCAAACCGACGGGTACTTCATGGTGAGCTTGGAGCCCAGGTTCCCGTCGATCCATTCCATGGTGGCGTCGGCGTAGGCGGCCGCACGCTTGGTGACCAGGTTGTAGACGTTGTTGGACCAGTTCTGTATGGTCGTATAGCGGCAGCGTGCCCCCCGCTTGACGACGATCTCCACCACCGCCGAGTGCAGCGAGTCGGTTGTGTAGATGGGAGCACTGCACCCTTCGATGTAGTGGCAGTACGCCCCCTCCTCGACGATGATCAGGGTCCGCTCGAACTGGCCCATGTTCTCGGCATTGATGCGGAAGTAGGCCTGGAGGGGCATGTCGACGTGCACGCCGGCCGGGACATAGATGAACGACCCACCCGACCACACCGCCGAGTTGAGGGCGGCGAACTTGTTGTCATTGGGAGGAATGACCGTCCCGAAGTACTCCCGAACGAGGTCCGGGTACTCGCGGAGGGCGGTGTCCATGTCCGAGAAGAAGACCCCCATCGACTCCAGGTCTTCGCGGTTGCGGTGGTAAACAACCTCACTCTCGTACTGTGCCGTGACCCCGGCCAGGTACTTGCGCTCCGCCTGGGGGATGCCCAGCTTCTCGTAGGTCTTCTTGATGGACTCGGGGACCATGTCCCAGTCCTTGGCCTGTGAGGCGGTGGGCGTGATGTAGTAGTAGATGTCGTCGAAGTCGATGTCGTTGAGCTTGCCGCCCCCGCCCCACTGGGGGAGGGGCTTGCGCAGAAAGCGCTTGTAGGCCTTGAGGCGGAAGTCGGTCATCCACTTCGGCTCGCCCTTCATGGCCGACATCTCGCGGATGACGTCCTCGGAGAGGCCCTTGCGGGGCTTGAACACGTACTCCTCCTCCGAGTCGTGCCAGCCCAGCTTGTAGGCGCCTAGATCAATGTCAACGGTGGCCATGGGTCACCAACTCCTCGAATTTGCACTATGTCGGTAGTGATTATAGCGGCAGGACACACCGGGCCGAGGCGCTGAAGGGAAGAGGACGAAAGGGAGGGGCGCACGGAGACGGTGTGGGGGAGTGGGGGAAGACCGACCGTCTCCGGCGCCACCGTTGTCCCTGGACCCCGCCGTTGCCCCCTCGGCGGATCCGCTTACGCTCGCACCCTCTTTCAACGCCTCCCGTAGCCGTTTCGTTCCCCGGCTGACGGTAGGACTGGAATATCCTGGTCCTTGTGCCGGTCATCGTAGTCGGAGCGGACAGCTCTTGGGGCGAGGAGATCGTGAAGGGCCTCTTGGGGCGCCAGGGGGAGGTGCGGGCATTGGTCAGCGATGCCACCGCCGCCCCTGCTTTGAAAGAGCGGGGGGTGAAGGTGGCGGTGGGCGACCTCTCGGATGCCTCCCTGTTGGGCATGGCGGGCCGCTCCGCTTTCTCGGCGGTCCTGGTGGCCGAGGCCGCCTTCGACGGCCGCCAGTTCGCCTTCGCCCGGGACAGCTCGGCACTCTTCGCCAACTGGGCGGAGGGGTTGGAGGAGGCGGGCGTGCGGCGTGTCATCTGGGTGCGGGACCGTCGCGCCGGCGCAGGGGAGAAGGAGATCGCTCCCCGCGTGCCCGAATGGGCAGTGGTCGAGACCGAGGACCGGCCTCCAGCCGAGGTCGCCCAGGAAGTGAGCGTCCTCGACGAGCTGGCGGAGCTGGAGTAAGGCTCGGCCGGCTTTAGACAAGCCACCCCCACCCCGGCCCTCCCCCGCGAGCGGGGGAGGGAGAAGAGGCCTACACCTCCTTGAAGAGGTAGCGGCGCAGGATCTCCAGACGGTCTCCGAACCCTTCCGGATAGAGGTACCAGAGGGTGGCGGCGATGGAGGAGAGTAGAGCGTTGCCGTCCTGCGGAGTGAAGCAGAAGCCCACCAGCTCGCGCTCGCCTCGCACCGCCAGCGTCTCCACGGGCAGCACCGTCTGGCTGAGGATCCGCCCGAAGTAGCCGTGATCGCGCCCGAAGGAGAAGATCTGGTTGGCGGAGCGCTTGTAGGTGAGAGCCACTCTCGGGTTGGCCGACAGGCGCTCCACGGCTTGCTCGGTGGTGACCGGGCGATCGAGCAGCAGGCTGAACCAGATCACGTGCATGTACTGCGTGTCCAGCTTGATGGCCGACGACCACAGTGGCAGGTCGTAGCCCAGCGTGGCGAACAGCTCGTGGGCGTCGCGGGCGTGGTGGGTGCCGAAGCGCCCCTCCCCGTGGCGCCCAACGGTGGGGCTGGGGACGAAGCCGCTGTCCTGGCTGATGTCGTTGGACCGCCGCATGCACAGGAAGCGCCCCGACTCGAGGTGGTGGCTGCCGTCTCCGTCGAGGGCCAGGGCAGAGACCAGCACCGAGATGTTGTGGGTGTTGCACGAGACGATCTGCAGGAAGCGGTCCTCGCCGGGGATGAGTGCCTCGTCGTTGATGCCCCGCGCGTACATCTTTCCGAACCCGAACTCGGAGCCTTGGGCCATGAAGCCCCGCGGGCCCCTGGCACTCAGGTAGTACTCCGCCTTGTTCTCCAGGCCGGCGGGCGTGCAGTCGATGACGACGGTGGCTCTCTCGATGGCCTCCCGGGCGTCGAACTTCGGGCTGTGGCCCAGCTCCTCAAAGGTGTGGCGACGATCGGCATCCACCGCCAGGACGGCGCCACGCTCCTCCAGGTCGTTCACCTTGGCGCGCTCTTCCACCATTGGGGTGCGCTTGTGAAACGTGACCTCGTCGATCCCAAACGTCTCTCGGTGGTCGGCGAGCAGGCCGATGAGCGGCTCCCCGATGGTGCCGGTCCCCACCACGTGGACGATGCTGGACATAGCTACCTCCTCCGGTCCTCGATACCCCCGGCACCAGGGAATCCAAACTCCCCGCCAGCCTGAATGTAGCAGCAGGTGAGGCCGTCTTACGGAAAGTGGTGGTTCAGATGAGGAAACTGAGGTCCCAGCGCACCGTGCTCTCCAGGCCCACCTGTTCCTCCAGGCGGCGCAGCTCCTTCAGCAAGGCCTCGAAGTCGGCCTCCATCGGCACCCTCACCTGCAGCTCGGCGCGCAGACGTGACCTGCCCCCCGCCTCCAGCTGGTCGAAGCGGAAGTCCTCCACGTTGACCTCGAAGCGCCGCAGGAGCTGGAAGAGCTCGGCCAGGACGGCCGGGTCGGCAGGCCCGTAGCAGGAGATCACCGCCTGCTCGCTGGCCTGGGACCCGAAGAAGGCGCCTTGCACGGGAGTCACCGTCAGCTCCAGGTCCGACTGCTCACAGACTGGTTGGAGGGCATCGGTCAGGCCCACCTCCGAGTCAGCCTCCACCACCACCGTGAAGGTGAAGCGGCCCGCAACGATCCCCCCGCGGGCGCCCCTGATGCCGGCGCCTCCATCCACCAGCGCCCCCAACACGTCCGCCCCGATACCGGGGCGATCCTTTCCCAAGAGCGTGACGACCAGTTCCATCTGTCTACAGACAGCCTATGGCAACCGGCCCATCCGGTCCTCCAGCGTGCTCCGTGTCACCATGCCTTCCCGAGCACCCTCCGCCTGCACCGAAAGCGTCCCCGCCCAGACGGCGCGCCTCGCCGCTTGCATCAGGGAGCGGCCCTCCGCCAGGGCGGCGGCAAACACCCCATTGAAGGCGTCTCCCGCCCCAGTGGTGTCCCGCGCCTCGACCTGGGGAGCCTCGATCGGGACCGCCTGGTCCTTCGTCACCACCAGCGCGCCCTGCTCTGCCAGGGTCACCACCAGCGGAGCCCCCGTGACATCATCCACCAGCAGACGCGCAGCCGTCGGTGTGTCGGCAACCCCGGTCAGAGCTTCCAGCTCCCCCTGGTTGGGAGTGAGTATCACCCGCGAGCCCCGAAATGCCTCGGGAAGCCGGCGGGCCGGTGCCGGGTTCACCACCACCTGCCACTCCAGCCGGCGGGCGATCCGGAGCGCCTGCAGGATCGGTTCGTCGGGAATCTCGAAACAGGCCAGCAAGACACCGGCAGCTCCCTCGCCCAAGAGCACCTCGAGGCCGTCGGCTTTGACGCTCCGGTTGGCTCCAGATGCAACCGCTATCTGGTTCTGCCCTTGCCGGTCGACGACGATCAGCGCCACCCCCGTCGGCACATCCGGCAGGACCGCTACCCAGTCGGTGCGAACGCCATCCGCCTGCAGGCTCTCCAGCGCCCCTGCGCCCAGGTCGTCTTCCCCCACCGCAGCCACCAGGACGACGTCGGCCCCATAGCGACTGGCCGCCACCGCCTGGTTGGCACTCTTCCCACCCCAGTGCCTGGAGAAGCTCCCTCCCGCCACCGTCTCGCCGGCTGCCGGTAAGCGATCCGCCACCACCACGAGGTCGGCGTTCACCGACCCGAGCACGACCACCCGTCCACCGGGGTCGACTCTCCGTGGGCTCCGCCTACCCACACTCGGCCTTTGCCGCGTGGCCGTCATCTCCCTATCAGTAGGAGTCTCTCACGCATAAGGTGATCTTGGAAAAGGATTACCCACCATGAGCCGACCATCGGTACTGATAGACGTGGACCCAGGGATCGACGACGCCCTGGCTCTCGTCTACTTGGCCCGGCTGGACTGCTTTGACCTGCGGGCCATCACGGTGGTCGCCGGCAACACGCCCCTCGACATGGCGCTCTCCAATGCCCGTCGTGTGGCCGGGGTCCTCCAGATGGCCGCCGACGTCCCTATCTACTCCGGCTGTCCCAAACCGCTGCTTCGGCCGCTTCGCACGGCATCTCACATTCATGGGCCTACCGGCTTAGGGGACCTCACCCCGCCCGAGCCCCCGGTTCCCGTCCCCAGCGAGCACGCCGTCATCGCCATCGACCGGGAGAGCCGGGCGCGGGAGGGGGAGCTGGTCGTCATCGCCTTGGGGCCACTCACCAACCTGGCTGCCGCACTCGTCCTCGACCCCCGGCTCGCTCATCGCGTCCGGCACCTCGTCTTCATGGGCGGTGCTGCACGAGTTCCCGGCAACGTGACGGAAGCCGCCGAGTTCAACGCCTACGTCGATCCGGAAGCGCTGGCGCTGGTGGTCGAAAGCGGCATTCACTACACGATGATCGGCCTCGACGTCACGGCCCGCACTCTCTTTCCTCGGGAGCGGCTCCCCGAGCTCGAGGACGGGGACGCAGCGCTGCAGATGGCCCAAGGGTTGCTGAGGTTCTATCTGACGGTGTATCAATCGGCCCGAGGCGTACCTGGATGCGCCCTCCACGACCCTCTCGCCACCGCGGTGGCGGCCGATCCCAGCTGGGTGACCACCGAGAAGGGACGGGTGCTCGTGGAGACGGCAGATGAGGAGCGCCTGGGGGCGACCACCTTCACACCGGAGGGTTCCTCGGGCGGCGAGGTGGCCACCTCGGTACGGGCAGGAGAGTTCATCGACCACTTCATCGAAGTCCTGAGGGATAGCAAGAGAGCGAAAGGAGGAGCACCATGACCATGGCGGGACAAGAGGGTCGGGGGTTCTTCGCCCACGTCGCCGGTGAGTTCACGACGAGGGCCTGGGTGCTGATTCCGATCGGGATCGCCATCAACGTCGTGGGAGGGGTGCTGGTGAACGTGCTCCGACTGCCGGTATTCCTGGACGTGATCGGCACGATCATGGTGGCGGTCCTGGCCGGGCCCTGGGTGGGAGCGCTGACCGGGACGCTCACCAACGTGATCCTCGGGGTGGTGGCTCGTCCCACCCTGATCCCCTATGCCATCGTCAACGCCGCCATCGGACTTGTTGCCGGTTACCTGGCCCTCGGTGGATGGTTCAAGCGCATCTGGAAGGTGGCAGTGGTGGGGATCGCCCTCGTCTTCACGGCGGTTCTCACCGCCTCCCCCATCACCGTCTGGTTGTTCGGAGGAGTGACCGGATCGGGCGCCGACCTCGTGCGAGGGGCGCTGCTGGCGGCCGGGCAGGAGATCATTCAGTCGGTGGTCACCACCGCCTTCATCGTGGAGCCGATCGACAAGATCGCCAGCGCCTTCATCGCCTTCTTCCTGGCCCGGGCCATCCCCCTTCGGTACCGGCCGATACTCGCCCGACAGACCCTCCCCTAGCGCGAGCGAGGTGCTGAGCGCTGTTTGAGTACCGGACGGGCGAGGGGTTCCTCTACCGGCTGAACCCGGTCACCAAGCTGGTGGTGGCGGTCTGTTTGGCCCTGGTCGGTTTCCTGGTGCCCGGTTTGGCAGCGCTGGCGGCAGTGGTGGCTGCGCTGGCGGTTGCCAGCCTGCTGGGTGGGGCCGGGTGGGGGGTGCTGAGGGCTGCGGGCATCATCATGGCTCCATTGGGGATCTCCCTTCTCTCCATTCACAGCCTCTTCTACCCGGGCCGGGAGACGGTCCTCTTCCGAGTCGGGCCTCTGGTGGTGTGGGAGGAGGGGGTCGCCTACGCCCTGGTGGTGCTCCTCCGTCTGGCGATCCTCGTGCTCGCCCTCCTTGCCGCCGTGGTAACCACCCATCCCAAGGCCCTGGTGGCGGCCTTGGTCTACAAGGGGATGTCTCCCAAGCTGGCTTACGTGTTCCTGGCCGCCCAGCAGCTGGTCCCCGACATGCGGCGACGATCGACGTCAGTGCTGGAGGCCCAGCAGGCAAGGGGGCTGGACGTCAATGCCAATCTGTGGAGGCGGGTGCGAGCCTTCATCGCCCTGCTAGGGCCCTTGCTGGTGAGCGCTCTCATCGGAGCCGAAACCCGCTCCCTCGCCCTGGAGGCTCGCGCCTTCGGACGCCAGGGGACCCGCAACTACCTGGTGGAAGAGGTGCACGACTCACGAATACAACAGGCGGCCCGCTGGGGAGCCGTAGTCCTTGTGGTGTCGCTGGCGCTGTGGCCCGTGCTGGCCCGATGACCATCGAGATCGAAGACGTCAGCTTCGCCTACGAGTTGACCCCGGAGCACCCCGTCTTGCGGGAGATCTCCTGCCGCATCGAGGCGGGAGAGTTCGTGGGGGTCACCGGAGTGAGCGAGGCGGGTAAGACCAGCTTCCTCCGGCTGATCGCCGGCCACATCCCGCACTTCTTCCGAGGAGAGATGACGGGAGCCGTGGAGGTGAGAGGAAAGCCCACCAACCAGGTGGGGATCGGGGAGCTGGCGGCTGAGGTGGGCTTCGTCTTCGAGAACCCCTACGACCAGCTCACCGGAGCCGCTCTCACCGTTCGTGACGAGGTGGCCTTCGGACTCGAGAATCTCGGCTTTCCAACCGAAGAGATCGAGAGGCGGGTCCAGGAGGCGCTCGGCACGGTGGGGTGCACGGACCTGGCCGACCGCCACCCGTACCGCCTCTCCGGGGGGCAGACCCAGCGCATCGCCATCGCCTCGGTCCTCAGCGTCGGGCCGGAGATCCTGGTGCTCGACGAGCCCACCTCGCAGCTCGACCCCCTGGGAACCGAGGAAGTGACCCGCGTCGTTGGAGGCGTTCACGAGCAAGGCTCTACGGTGGTCATGTCCAGCCACGACCTCGCCTCCCTGGCGCCGGTGGTCGATCGCCTCATCGTGCTCGAGCAGGGCCGCATCCGCTGGGACGGTTCACCCCGACAGGTGCTGGGCGAGGCCTTGCTGTCCGGCTTCCCCATACGGGTCCCTGATGTCACCCGCATCGGGCACCGTTTGCGGGCAGGGGGCTTCGTGGAGGCCAACCGGCCGCTGCCGCTCGACGCGCCCGAAGCGGCAGCAGAGTTGCAAGCGACGGGAGTCCCCCGGTGATCCGCTTGGAGGACGTTCACTTCGCCTACCCAGGCGGCGTGGAGGCACTGCGCGGCATCTCGCTGGAGCTCAGCGAGGGGTGCGCCTGTGTGATCGGTCAGAACGGCGCCGGCAAGACCACGTTGATCAAGCACTTCAACGGCCTCTACCGCCCGACCAGTGGGCGGGTGACGGTGGGCGGGCAGGACACCAGGGATCGGCGAGTGGCCCAGCTTGCCCGCCATGTCGGCTTGGCGTTTCAGAACCCCGATGATCAGCTCTTCCATCCAACCGTGGAAGAGGAGGTTCGCTTCGGCCCCCGCAATCTCGGCCATGCGTCCGCCGACGTCGACCGCTTGGCGGGCTGGGCGATGGGACTCTTGGGGCTGGAGGGGGTGAGCGCCAAGCGGCCCTACGAGGTGGAGTTCAGCTGGCGGAAGCGGGTGGCGATCGCCTCCGTGATAGCGATGGACACGCACGTGGTGGTGCTCGACGAGCCTACCGGGGGTCAGGACGCTCCGGGGGTGGGCGTGTTGGGCGAGGTGGTGGAGGAGCTCACCCGTCGAGGGAAGCTGGTGGTAGTGGTCACTCACGACATCGAGTTCGCACGGGTCCACGCCGACCGGGTGATCGCCTTGTACCAAGGCAGCGTCCTGCTCGACGATGATTCCCGGAGCGTCTTCGGTCAGCCGGCTGAGCTGCGCCGGACCTACGTGCGACCACCGGGGGTTACCGAGGTGGGCCAGCTCCTGAAGTTGGAGCGCACGGTCCTTTCGGTAGATGAGCTCTTTGCCGTCCTGGGCCTGGAGACTGCCCCACCCACGGCTTCGTGATCCGGCTCGTCTCGTTCGATTGCTGGAACACCCTCCTCATTCCTGCCGATCCCGTCCGTGCTACAGAACAAAGGGCCAGGGCGATCCAAGAGCTCACCGGCCTGCCTCTACCGGAGGGCGAGCAGCTCCTCGTCGAGGCCTGGCATCGCCATCTGGAGGCATGGCGGGCCGTCCGAGCCTATGGGCCCCGAGAGATGGCTGCTTGGATGGTGGAACAGCTTGGCCTAGGGGCGGATGCCGAGCCCCAGTTGGAGGCGGCCTTCAGTGAGGCGACAGCAGAGGTGGGCGTCGAGCCCGTGAAAGGGGCCGAGGAGGTCCTCAGCCAGCTTCGAGCAAAGGGGCTTCGCCTGGTGCTGATCTGTGACGTGGCCATCACCTCCGGTCGAACCATCCGCTCGCTGCTGGGCTCCGCCGGTCTCTTCGGCTACCTGGACGAGGCCGTCTTCTCAGACGAGGTGGGTGTACCGAAGCCAGATCCTCGCATCTTCGAGGAGGCTCTCGGTCGCCTGAACATGGCGGGTAGCGAGGGTCTGCACGTGGGCGACCTGCGCAGTACGGATGTGGCAGGAGCCAGACAGGTGGGCATGACCACCGTTCGGTTTCGGGGGGTGCAGGATGATGATTCCGAGGGCGCGGAGGCCGACTTCGTTATGGACGATCTGCGAGAGCTGGTTCGTTTGCTAGATGAGGTGGCCAACGGCAGCTCCGGCGTCACCCGAGCATCACCCGGCACATGAGCTCGACCCGGGGGGCTCCGCGCGACAGCATGGCATCGGGGAGCTCCTTGGTACTCCTGCAGGCCCAAATACACGGCCTGCGGAGGATGCAGGTTCCACAGGATGGCGAGTCCTGCTCGGCCGGCTCACGAAGCTCACGCCAGGCTGTGCTCCCAGACGTCCACCAGGCGAGCGTACCGTCTGCCGTGGCCGGCCAGCTCCTCGTGGGAGCCCGACTCCACGATGCGTCCGTCGGCCACCACGATCACCCGGTCGGCCCGCTTGGCCGTCTGCAGGCGGTGGGCGATGACGATGGCGGTGCGCCCGGTGAGCAGCACCGACAGGGCCGCCTCCACCCGAGCCTCGGTCTCCGGGTCCAGGTTGGAGGTGGCCTCGTCCAGAACGATGACCGCCGGGTCGGCCAGCAGGGCCCGGGCCAGGGCCACCAGCTGACGCTCTCCCGACGACAGCCGTCCGCCGCGCTCCCGCACCTCGGTGTCGAGCCGCTCGGGCAGGGTCCGCACCCAGTCCTCGATCCCCACCGCCCGACACACCTCCCAGATCTGGTCGTCGGAGGCCTCGGGCCTCCCGTACCGGATGTTGTCGCGCAGGGAGCCGCTGAACAGGAAGCCCTCCTGGGGCACCAGGCTCACCCTGCGCCGTAGGGACTCGAAGCTGACCCATCGCAGGTCGTGGCCATCCAGCAGCAGCCGGCCCTGCAGCGGGTCGTAGAAGCGCACGGCCAGCTTGGCGATGGTGCTCTTCCCAGCCCCGGTCTCGCCCACCACCGCGATGCGCTCGCCGGCCTGCACCTCCAGGTCGAGGCTGCGCACCACCGGCGCCTTCGGGTCGTAGCCGAAGGTCACGTCCTCGAATCGCAGGTTCCCCTCGACCGGCTCCGGCAGGGGAGCCGCTCCCGGCTGCTCGGCCACTTCCGGCTCGGTGTCGAGGACTCCGAAGAGCTTCTCCAGGGCGGCCAGGGCGGCCTGCAGGAGGTTGTAGATGTTGGAGAGGTGCACGATCGGCTCGAAGAACCAGTCCATGTAGAGCAGGAACGCCACCAGGGTGCCGAAGCTCATCCGGCCGTCCAGCACCCGCATGCCGCCCACCAGCAGCACCACCGCCACGCCGGCGGTGCGCAGGAAGTCCACCGCCGGGAAGTACCAGGAGATGGCCTTGGCGGCCGAGAGGTTGGCCCGGTAGTAGCCCTCGTTGACCCGGCCGAAGGTGTGAGCCTGCTGGCGCTCCCGCGTGTAGGCCTGCACGACCCGCAACCCCGACAGCCCCTCCTGCAGGGTCCCCAGCACGCGTCCGATCTGCTCCCGCACCTCCTGGTAGGCGCGGTCGGCATAGCGGCGGAAGATCACCGAGGCCACCACCAGGATGGGCAGCAGCGCCACCACCGCCGAGGCCAGCACCGGGTCCACCAGGAACATCACCACCACCACTCCCCCGGCGGTGAGAAGGTTGGTGATGACGGTGACTGCCCCTTCGTCGACGAACTGGGTGATGGCCTCGATGTCGGAGGTCATCCTGGAGACCAGCACTCCCGTCTTGGAGCGGGAAAAGAAGCCGATGTCGAGGTGGGCGAGGTGGCGAAAGACCCGCACCCGCAGGTCGCGCAGGTAGCGCTCCCCCACCCAGGCCACCGAATAGGTGGAGGTGCGCGACGCCAGGTACTGGAGCAGCAGGATGCCCAGGTAGGCCAGGGCGGCCAGAAGGATCACGCTGCGGTCCCGGGCGATCACCCCTTCGTCCACCCCGGTCCGCACCACCAGGGGGCCTACCAGGCGCGCCGCGGTGGCCACCACCGTGGCCCCCAGGGCTCCCACCGCCGGCCAGAGCAGGGGGCGGCCGTAGCGGGTCGCTCGCCTGAGAAGGTGCCACGGATGTGATACCCGGTACTCCTCGCCGGCCCAGCGGCTATAGCGAGGCATGGGTCACCTCCTCGCTTTGGGCCAGCACCTCGGCGTAGCGGGGCACCGAGGCGAGCAGCTCCTGATGGGTGCCCACCGCCGCCACCGAGCCCTGGTCCATCAACACCACCCGATCGGTGAGCGACAGGGTGGAGGTCCGGTGGGCGATGATGATGGTGGTCCGCCCGGCCATCACCTTCTCTAGCGCCGAGCGGATCTCGTGCTCCACGATGGCGTCCACCGACGAGATGGGATCGTCGAGGATGAGAACCCGCGGGTCCCGCACCACCGCCCGGGCCAGGGCGATCCGCTGGCGCTGCCCTCCGGAGAGGCTGTAGCCCCGCTCCCCCACCACCGTGTCGTACCCATCAGGTAGGTCGACGATGAAGTCGTGTGCCTGGGCGAGGCGCGCCGCCAGCCGCACCTGCTCGTCGGTGGCGTCGGCGTTGCCGAAGGCGATGTTGTCGCGGATGGTGGCGGAGAACAGGAACGTCTCCTCGAAGACCACCGCCACCTCGCGGCGCAGGTTCTCGAGGCTCACCCGCCGCACGTCCACCCCGTCCACCAGCACCGCCCCTTCCTCGACGTCGTAGAAGCGGGGGATCAGGTAGGCGAGCGTGCTCTTGCCGGAGCCGGGAGGTCCCACCACCGCCACCGAGGTGCCGCCGGGGATGAGCAGATCCACGTCCCGCAGCACGGGCGGGCCCTGCGGATAGGCGAAGTTCACCCCACTGAAGCGCACCTCACCGGAACCGGGGGGCAGGACCTGCGCCCGGGGGGCGTCACGGATGTCGGGAGCGGTGCGCAGCAGCTCGTCCACCCGGGAGGCGGCCGCCGCAGCCCGGGGCAGCTCGGCGAAGAACCAGCCGGTCAGCCGCAGGGGGAAGACCACAACGGCCAGGTACTGGGTGAAGGCGACGAAGTCCCCCAGGCTCATCTGCCCGTCGGCGACGCGAATACCGCCCAGCGCCAGCACCACCACCGTGGCCGCCGCCGGCAGCAGCTCGAACAGCGGCAGGTAGGTGGAGCGGAGGCGCAGCATGTCCATCGTCCTGCCGAAGATCCCCCGCGCCGCCCGGTCGAGGCGCCTGACCTCCTGCTCCTCCTGCCCATAGGCCTTGACCACCCGAATGCCGGCCACCGCCTCCTCCACCACCTGGCTCAGGTCGGCGAGGCGCTGCTGGACATCCCAGGAGACCCGCAGCACCCGGCGGGCGTAGCGGTTGGCGATCACCAGCAAAGCCGGGACGATGAGCGATACCACCGCCCCCAGCAGGGGGTCGAGCAGGACCAGCACCACCATCACCACGGCCAGCATGACCAGGTTGGCGACGGTGATCGGCAGCATGGAGAAGATGAGGCGCACCTGGTGCAGGTCGCTGGAGGCCCGGGCCATGAGCTGTCCGGTGGGGACCTGGTCGTGGAAGCTGAAGGCCAGGCGTTGCAGGTGCTCGAAGAGCCGGTTGCGCAGGTCGGTCTCGGCGCGGTAGGAGAGGGCGAAGGCGAAGAAGCGGCGCCCCCCGATCCCAATCGCCTTGAGTACACCGGCAGCGATGATCAGCCCAAGCAGGGGTATCAGCAGGTCGCGCCGCGCTCCCTGGATGGCCCCATCTATCACCAGCTTCACCAGGTAGGGCGTGGCCACCACCAGGGACATCCAAAGCAGGGCGCTGGCCGTGCTGAGCAGGGACGTGCGCCGGTGGGACAGCAGGGTCCGCCTCAGCAGCCGGAGTCCCTCCCGGATCTGCGGGTCGATCCTCATCCTGGACAGGTTAAACCCAGGCCGACCCGGCTCTAGACTCGCCGGTCGTGCGCCCCCCCGTCCTCCCCCTCCTGCTGGTGGTGGCGGCGTGCATGCCGGTGCGGGAGGCCGCCCCGTCCCCCCCGGAGGCACCAGCTCAGGTCGAGGCGGTCCCCACCACCGCCTCGTCCACCACCACCCGGCCGTCGACCACCACCACCACCTCACCTCCCCTCGCTCGCTTCGTGGACCGCCGCACAGTGGGCGAGCCGTGGGGGACAGTCCCCGGCCTGCTGCAGTTCCGCGGCAACCCCTCCCGCACCTGGTACGGGATGGGACCGCCCCGAGGCGCCCCCCGGTTGCTGTGGCGCTATCCCGAGAGCCCCATGTGCGGCCCCTCCACGGTGGGCGGCGAGACCACGACGTGGTGCGGCACGGGCTGGACCGGTCAGCCGGTGGTCTGGGAGCGACCGGACGACGTCACCGAGGTGATCTTCGGCGCCTACGACCATGCCGTCCACTTCGTCGACGGCGCCACCGGTGCCCCCACCCGTCCCAGCTTCCCGACCGGCGACTTGATCAAGGGCTCGGTCACCCTCGACCCCGACGGCTACCCGCTGCTCTACTTCGGGTCCCGGGACAACCGGCTGCGGGTGCTGGCTCTCGACCGTCCCCAACCCACCGAGCTGTGGTCGCTGGACGGGGACGCCTATCAGGGCATTTGGAACGACGACTGGGACGGCAACCCGGCCATCGTCGACGACATCCTCTTCGAGGGGGGCGAGAACGGCCTGGTCTTCGCGGTGCGCCTCAACCGCGCCTACGACTCACAAGGCCGGGTCACCGTGACCCCCGAGGTCCTGGCGGCTCTCCCCACGTGGAGCGACGAGCTGCTGGGGGCGGTGGGGGACCGCAACGCCAGCGTGGAGAGCTCGGTGACCCTGCTGGAGGGCACGCTCTACGCAGCCAACTCGGCCGGCCGGGTGATGGGGATCGACATCTCCCACATCGACGCCGGGGAGACCCGGGTGACCCTTGACTACTGGATGGGCGACGACGTGGACGCCACCCCGGTCGTCGACCAGTCAGGCATGGTCTACGTGGCCGCCGAGCTGGAACGGTTCCTGACCCGGGCCGCCGAGGTGGGCCAGCTCGTCAAGCTGGACCCCTCCCGCCCTGATGATCCCCGCGTGTGGGGACTGCCCGTACCCCCGGCCGCACCCGACGAGGACGGGGGGATGTGGGCCACGCCGGCGCTGGGAGACGGCGTCCTCTACGTGGCGACACACCCCGGTCGCCTCCTGGTGGTCGATACGGGGACGGGAGAGGTGCTGTGGAGCGACGAGCTGGGATGGCACGCCTGGTCGTCTCCGGTGCTGGTGGAGGACACGCTGATGGTGGCCACCTGCTCCGGCGAGCTGAAGGGGTACTCGGTGGCCCGACCCCGAAGCCCGGTCCCCCTCTGGACGACGGGCCTCGATTCGGAGAGCTGCATCGAGAGCACGCCGGCCGTCTGGAAGGGCAGGATCTACGTGGGCGCCCGGGACGGTTACCTGTACGCCTTCGGCGACGGCTAGCTCGCCTCCTCGAGTTGCCCGGCGGTCGTGGCACTGACCGCCACCCAGAACGTCCCCAGAAACAGACCGGCGAGAGCCGCCGAGGGCAGCTGCTGTCCTAGGTAGACGTAGCTCAGCCCGATGAGGACCACGGCGAAGGCCGCCGCCGCTCCCGTCCACACGGCGGCTCGCCAGGCCCCTCGGCTCCCCGCCAGGTAGACGATGGTGCCGGCCAGAGCCGCCACCGCGGTGGTCTGCCCACTGGGAAAAGGGCCCTGGGCAAGCTCCCGCGCTCCTTCAACCAGGGGCAGCACCCGCAGCACCACCCTCACCGCCTCGTCCAGCAAGACGGCCCCCGGGAGCGCCAGGGCCGTGTAGACCAGCCAGCGCCGGCGGCCGGTGGCCGCAAAGGCACCCACGCCCAGCACCAGGATCGCCAGTGCCACCCGGTCCACGCGTCCGGCTGCGGCGATGACCCCCATCACGGCATCCAGTGCGCCCGAGCGGTGGGTTTGGAAGAATCCGGTGAGCACCCGGTCGATCTGGGCGATGTCTCCCCCCTCCTCCAGGCTGTCGATGACGGCGCCGAAGGCCACGCCGGCCGCCAAGGCGGCGGCTAAACCAATCATCGAGTAGAGACCGAACCGCTGCCCGGGGTGCAGGCGCCGCTGCACGAACTCGATCTGCGGGCGGAAGCGCTCCCTCAGCTGCCGGGCCCGAGGGTGCTCCATCACCGCCCGCCACCTGGCTTGCAGCCACTCCCGGCGGCCTTGCAGCCAGCGGGCAGCCAGGAACAGGGCCAGCGCCACCGCCAGGACCAGCAACAACACCAGGCTGGCCCGGCCGGCCCACCGGTCGATGAGGCGCCAGCTTCCTCCCGCGGCGATGCCCAGGGCGATGAACCCGGCCGCCCAAAGGACGGCCGCCGGGGCGTTGAAGGCCACGAACCTGGGGTAGGGCATGCGGGTGGAGCCGGCCAGGGGAGGGACCAGCGTCCGCAGGAAGCCGAGGAATCGACCCAGGAAGACCGCCCGCCCGCCCGAGTGCCGCAGGTAGTCGCCGGCTCGCCGCCACCGCTCTTCGCCCACCTTGCGGCCCAGGCGGCTCTCCCTGAGCCTGCCCCCAAAGCGCCTCCCCGCCCAGTAGCCCACCGAATCGCCGATGGCCGAGCCCCCGCACCCGGCCGCAAACATCAGCGCCGGGTCGGCTCTCCCCTGAAAGACGAGGACGCCCCCCAGCAGCATCACCGACTCCCCGGGCAGGAACAGGCCGAGAAGGGCCCCGCCCTCGGCGGCCGCCAGGAGGAAGACCAGCAGATAGCCCCACGGCTCGGCCAGCTGGAGGAGGAAGTCCATCTGCTAGCGGAGCAGGAAGCCTTGTCCGACCGGGTCGTCGGGCTGCACCACCCACTCACAGAACCCCACGATGCTGGCCCGCCCCGACACCTCGGTGAGCACCGCCGGGAGCTCCCCCACCGCCGTCTCCTGCAGCACCCTCCCGCTGAAACGGGTTCCGATGATGCTCTCGTTGACGAAGGTCTCCCCCAAGGAGAGCCGGCCCAGCGCATGGAGCTGCGCCATCCGGCCCGACGTCCCGGTCCCCGTGGGCGAGCGATCCACCTGCCGCTCGGCGAAGACGCACACGTTGACCTGGTGCGCTCCTTCCCGCTGCGACGGCCCGTCGATGACGGCCCCGTAGATGCCCCGCAGCTCCGGCTCTTCGGGATGCACGACGTCCAACGCTTCCTCGACGGCGTGCTTCACCTGGTCGCCCAGCTCCACCAGGCGCCCGCACTGCTCCGGCTCCACCTGCAGCCCGGCCTGGGCGGCCGGCAGATAGGAGTAGAAGGCGCCCCCGAAGGCCACGTCCACCCGCAGGGCCCCGAAATCGGCCGTCTCGATCTCCACCTCTCGTTGGTACAGGAAGGAAGGGACGTTGCGGAACCTCACCCGGCCCACCGCCCGACCGTCCCACTCCACCAAAGCCTCCACCGGACCGGCCGGGGTGTCGATGCCCACCCGCGTCTCCGGCGACTCCCGGGCCACCAGCCCCTCGGCCACCACCACCGTCGCCAGGGCGATGATGCCGTGCCCGCACATGGTGCTGTAGCCCTGGTTGTGCATGAAGACGACTCCCAGATCGGCATCGGGGCTGGCAGGGGCGGTGAGGTAGCAGCCGTACATGTCGTCGTGGCCGCGCGGCTCGTGCATGAGGGTGGTGCGCACGCCGTCCAGGTTGTCCTGCACCCACCGGCGCCGCTCCAGCATGGTGGCGCCGGGGACGAGCGGCACCCCACCGATGACGATGCGAAAGGGCTCCCCGGCGGTGTGGGTCTCGACCGTGCGGTAGATGTGGCTGAACTCCACCCCTCAGAGGTACCTCTCCAGGAAGTCGGCCACCGCCCGGTAAGCGCGCCTGCGGTTGCCCAGCTTCACGATGCCGTGACCCTCGTCGTCGAAGACCAGGAACTCCACCGGTCGCCCGAGGGCGTGCAGGCGCTCCACGATCTGGGTCGCCTCTCCGAGAGGCACCCGTGGGTCGTTGGCGCCGTGGATGACCAGCAGGGGAGCCTCGATCTTCTCGACCTGGTGGATGGGGCTGATCTCCTCCAGGAACCGGCGGTCCTCTTCCAGGCTGCCGTACTCCGCCTCGCGTAGCTTGCGGCGGTAGGCGCCGGTGTTCTCCAGGAAGGTGACGAAGTTGGCGATCCCCACGATGACCACCCCGGCCGCCCACAGCTCCGGATAGGCGACCAGGGCGGCCAGCACCATGAAGCCCCCGTAGGACCCTCCCATCAGCGCCACCCGCCGGCCGTCCAGGTCGTCGCTTCCCTTGATCCAGCGTCCCACTTCGGCCAGGTCGGCCACCGAGTCCATCCTGCGGCGGCGGTCGTCGAGCCCGGCGTAGCTCTTGCCGTAGCCGCTCGAGCCGCGCACGTTGGGGGCCGCCACCGCCAGGCCCCGGGCCAAGAAGTACTGGTAGATGGCGTTGAAGGCGGGCCGCTCCTGCGCCTCGGGGCCCCCGTGCACCGACACCAGCACGGGAGGGCGCTCCACACCGGGGGGCCGGTAGAGCCACACCGGGATCTCCAGTCCATCGAAGGAGTCGACCCTCACCAGCTCCGGCTCGACGAAGCTCTCGGGAGCTATGCCGGCTGTCGAGGAGCGGGTCAGGCGCCGAGCTGCCCCTTCAGCGAGATCGACCGCCCAGACGTCGGGGGTGTGGCGAGGCCCGGAGAAGGAGAGGGCCAGCCGGGACCCGCCCTCGGCGACGTGCAGGCCCGCCCCGACCCCCATCGGCAGGGCGACCTCCCTCCCCAGCTCGAGAGTGGAAGGGTCGAAGAGGTGCAAGCGGCTGTGACCCCCCTGATTGACGATCATGGCGCCCGTCCCGTCCCCCACCGCCAGGCTCTCCACGTCCATCCCCGTGGGGCCGAAGCGCCGCCAAGTTTGGTCCTCCAGGTCCAAGAAGAAAGCCTCCAGGAACTCACCGTTGCGATCGCTCACCAAAAAGATGCCCTTCCCATCGGAGCGGAAGGCGGCCGGGACGTGCCGCACCTGGCCCTGGTGGGGAGTGAGGACCTCCACCGACCCGTTCTCCATGCCCACCAGGTAGGCGTCGCCCTCCATGTTCGACTCGAAGTGGGCCACCAGGGCCTGCTCGCCATCAGGGGAGACGTCGGCAACCCCGTTCCACCCACGCAGCTCCGCCACCAGGGACGGCTCACCTCCCGCCAGGCCCTGCCGGTAGAGATCGAAGTCGATGCCGTTGCGCCGGTTGGAGCAGAAGACGATCTCCTGGGCGTTGGGGTGGAAGTCACCAAAGGAGTTGATGGCCCCGGGGTCGAAAACGAGTGTGCGCTCTTCGGAGCCGTCCGGG
>JALYHC010000119.1 GCA_030776765.1 Actinomycetota bacterium
CCCACCGCGAACATCCGTCTTCGCCCGTAGAAGTCGTTGAGCGCCCCGGCCAGGACCAGCAGGGCGCTCAGGGTGAGCAGATAGCCGTTGTAGACGTAGGACTGTGCCTCGAGGATGCCGAAGAGCGGCGTTTGAAGCTCCTGGCCGATCCGAGGGAGAGCCACGTTGACCACGGTCGAGTCGAGGAAGACCATCGCCGAGCCGAGCACCGTCGCCAGCAGCGTCCAGCGCTTGGCCGCCCTCGTAGCTTCCATGACGGTCATCACACTCGATCCTCACCGACAACACTCGTCCGGGCAACTGATTCCTCACAAGGAAGAGAGAAGAGCCGGCCGGCTTTCCCCTCACCGCTTCCCCGCTGTCAAGCGGCGCTGAGAGGATCAGCCGGGCGAGCGCCCCAGTGCGTAGGCCACCGTCTGCTCGGGCGTCATCGCCTGGCCCTCCTGCAGGAGAGCCTCGAATCGCTGGTCGCCCAACAACTCCACGGCCTGGCGGAAGTCAGGTATCTGGCGGTCCAGCCAATCGACGAGACCGGTGCCGCTGGCCTTTTGGAGCGCGGCGATCGCACCCCCCAGGCGCACCGCTCGCTCGTGGTCCTCCTCGATGACGGCCAGTCCCGAGAAAGCGGCCAGGTGCATGACCACCGCCGACACGTCCCTCACCTCGGCGAACATCTCCAGGCCCTGCTCCAGATAGGAGCGGGCGGCCTGGTAGTCGCCCGTTCGGATGCTGGCCTGGCCCATCATGAACAATGCCCACCCCAAGCCGAACGGGTCACCCAGGTCCCTGAACTTCTGCTCACTCTGCGAGAGCAGCGAGAGGCCCCGCTCGGGATCACCCTGCCAGTAGGCCATGTTGCCCATGCCCCACAGCACCTTCGCCACGCCGGCTGGATCCCCCAGCTCCTCGTAGATCCCCAAGGCCTGTTGCAGCAGGCCATCGGCCTTCTCCACATCCGGCTGCTCCGTCATCCCGTAGGGAAAGCTCAGGTTGTAGAGGGCGTTGGCAACCGCCCCTCGGTCACCGAGCTGCTCCAACCGCTCCAGGCTCTCCTGGTACAAGCCTCGGGCCGCCTCGAAGTCTCCCTGCCAGTAGGCAACTCCCCCCGCCGCCTCCAGCGCCTTGGCCCTGGCTTCCGGGTATTCGCCGGGAAGGGCGAGCACCTCGGAGAGCCGCTGGCGGGCCTCGTCCAGATAGCCGCGGATCTGCCAGAAGCGCCACAGGGCGGTGGCCAGGCACAGGGCGATCTCCCCATGCCCGTGCTCTGTCGCCCAGTGCAAGGCGGTGCGGAGGTTGTCGTGCTCGCCTTCCAGGCGGTCCAGCCAGAGGGCCTGGTTGCGACCGGTGAGCTCCGGCTCCGCCTTTTGTGCCAGCTCCAGGAACACCCGGGCGTGCCGCCGGCGGATCTCCATAGCATCGTCGCCCGCCTCCAGGCGCTCCAGGGCGAACTCGCGGATGGTCTCCAGCATCCAAAAGCGCGGCTCGCCATCGGTGTCGTCCTGCCGCAGCAGGCTTTGGTCCACCAGCAGCCCGAGGCCGTCCAGCGGGTCGACTCCCAGGTCCTCGGGAGGCCCGCACACTACCTCCGCCTCCTCCAGCCTGGCGCCGCCGGAGAAGACGGCCATCCGCTCCAGCAGGCGGCGGCCCGGTTGGTCGAGCAGGTCGTAGCTCCAGCTGATGGCATCTCGCAATGTCTGCTGACGAGTAGGGAGGTCGCGGGAGCCACCGGCCAGCAAACCCAGCCGGTTCTCCAGCCGCCTCACCATCGCCTGCGGTGGCAGCAGCTTGACGCGTGCCGCAGCCAGCTCGATGGCCAGTGGCAGCCCGTCCAACCGGGTGGCGATCTCGGCCACCGCGGCGGCATTGTCCGCATCCAGGGAGAAGTCCGGGCGGACGGCCATCGCCCGTTCGGTGAAGAGGCCCACCGCCTCGTACCGGGAAAGGGCATCCAGGGATGGCAGGTGTCGCAGGTCGGGGACGCGGAGCGGCGGGATGGGGAGCTCCTGCTCGCCGGAGACGCGCAGGGGTGCCCGCGAGGTGACCAGCACCTTCAGCTCGGGGGCGGCCTGCAAGAGCTGGGCTACCACCGGTCCCCCCTCGAGGACCTGCTCGAAGTTGTCGAGCACCAAGAGGAGCCGTCGGTCGGCCAGGTAGTTGACCAAGCGCTTCAGTGGAGGGCCGGTCGGCTGCTGGATGCCCAGCACCCCGACGATGGTGGACGGAACGAGCGCCGGGTCGGTCACCGGTGCCAAGGGGACGAAGAAGACACCATCGTGGAACTGCTCGGCTACTTCGGCGGCGACTTGCAGCGACAGGCGGGTCTTACCGGTACCACCCGGGCCGGTGAGGGTCAGCAGGCGAGTGCCTTGGAGCCGGCGGACGGCCTCGGCCACCTCCTGCTCCCGTCCCACGAAGCTGGTGAGCTGCACGGGCAGGTTGTGCGGGGTGGCGTCGAGGGTGCGAAGGGGCGGGAACTCCTCCGGCAGGCCGGGCAGCACCAGCTGGAAGAGCCGCTCGGGCTGAGCCAGGTCCTTGAGGCGGTGCTCACCCAGGTCCCGCAGCGTCACCCCGGTAGGAAGGGACTGGTCCACCAGGGCACAAGTGGCCATCGACAGGAGGACCTGGCCTCCGTGGCCGGCGTCGGCGATGCGGGCTGCCCGGTGCACGTCGAGGCCCACGTAGTTGTCGCCTCCCAGGGTGGCCTCGCCGGTATGGATCCCCATGCGGACCAGCAGCCGGCAGTTCCCCGGTCCTTGGTAGGAAGCCAGGGCCCGCTGGGCGGCCACCGCCGCCTCCACCGCCTGGGCAGCGGTGGCAAAGACGCAGAAGAAGGCATCCCCTTCCGTGGAGACCTCCACGCCGCCCGCCCCGGCGACGGCGTCCCGCAGGAGGCGGTCGTGCTCGGCGAGCACCTCCCGGTAGCCGTCCCCCAGTCGCTGCAGGAGCTGCGTGGAGCCCTCGATGTCGGTGAAGAGGAAGCTCACCGTGCCGGTCGGCAGCGTCATGCCCGGGCGGTCTCCTGTGAAGAGGAACCGAGCGGCAGCACCACCCGGAAGGTGGTCTCGCCGGGACGAGAGCTCACCTGGATCTCCCCCCCATGGCGGGTGACGATGCCGTAGGAGGTGGGCAGGCCCTGGCCGGTGCCCTTGCCGGGCGGCTTGGTGGTGAAGAAGAGCTCGAAGATGCGGTCCTGGACCTCGGGAGGGATACCCGGACCGTCGTCGGTCACCTCGACGGCCACCTGGTTGTCCTCGCGCCGGGTGCGCACCACCAGCCTCCCCTTGCCCTCCAGTGCGTCGGCGGCGTTGTCGATGAGATTGGTCCATACCTGGTTGAGATCGCTCCCTGAGCCCTCGATATGGGGCAGGCCAGCGGCGTAGTCTCGCACCACCTCCACGCCCGAGAGCTTGTGGCGCAGCATCACCAGCGTGTCTTCCAGGCCCCGCTGCAGGTCCACGTCCTGCACTTCGCCCTGCCCCTGGTACGAATAGCTCTTGACGGCGGCGACGATCTCGGAGATGCGCTGGGCGCCGATGCTCAGCTCTTCCACCAGCTCATCGATGGAGTGGCCCAGCCCCAGCCAGGTGAGGAGTGGCGCGGCCTGCTCGTCCGGCAGGCCGTGCATCCGCTCCTCGAGGGCAGGGATGTCCCAGCCCTGCGCCACCAGGGAGGGGGCCAGCTCCCAGGCATCCTCGACGCCTCGCTTCTCGAGCCAGCTTGCCATCTCGTCCTCCCGTTCGGAGCGCTCGAGGGCGCCAATCGGTGAGCCGGCCGACTGGGGAGCCGAGAGGAGCGCCTCGACCTCCGCCCCGCCAAGCCGGGCAGTGACCCGCCTCCAGTCCTGCAGCAGGTCGAGGAGGTGGGCGGCGCTGCGGCGAACCGCCGCCGCCGGGTTGTTGAGCTCGTGCATGAGCCCGGCGGTCATGGTGCCCAGGGCGGCCATCTTCTCTGATTGGCGCAAGGCGGCCTCGCTGCTCCTGAGGCGGAACGTCACCGTGCGGAGCATGGCCAGGACCGAAGTGGGGTTGTCCAGCAGCTGCTGGAAGGCCGAGCGGCTGATCTCCGCCACCTGGCTGTCCACCAGGGCCTGGGCGGAGGCCGAGCGGGCGGTGTCGTCGAGCAAGGACATCTCGCCCAGCACCTCGCCGGCGGTCACGGTTCCCAGGACGACATGGCGATCTCCGGAGCGGCGGGTCACCTCGAAGCGGCCCTCCAGCACCACGTACATGGCCTCGCTGGGGCTGCCCTCTTCGAGCAACAGCTCCCCGGCAGGCAGCGAGATCCGCTCCGCCGCCTCACAGAGGCGCTGGAGCTCATCCGGGTCCAGGCCCGAGAAGTAGGGCAGCTTGCCGAGGAAATCGGGCAGGCTCACAGGCCGGCCAGGTGCTCGTGCACGAACCGCACTGCCATGGCCCCCTCGCCGGTGGCCGAGGCGATGCGTTTGATGGACCCGTGGCGAACGTCCCCGGCCACGAAGATGCCGGGGACGCTCGCCTCCATCGGGAAGGGGCTGCGCTCCAGGCTCCAGCCTGGAGGAGGGGTTCCCAAGTCGCTCCCGGAGAGGATGAACCCCTGCGGATCGCGCTCCACCACCTCGGCCACCCACTCGGTGTGTGGCATCTGGCCGATGAAGATGAACAGGGCATCGGCCGCCACGGCCTCCGTCCCACCCTCGTCGAGGTCTTGCAAGGTGATGGCCTCCAGGCGGTCGGATCCCTTCAGCTCGGTCACCCCGGTTCGAGTACGCACCCAGATGTTGTCGGTGGCCTCCAGCTCGTCGATCAGGTACTGGGACATGCTCTCCTGCAAGGCCGAGCGCACCAGTAGCGTCACGCTGCGAGCGAAGCCCGACAGGTACATGGCCGCCTGTCCGGCCGAATTGCCGCCCCCCACGATGAAGGCGTCCTCCCCCCGGTGCGTCATCGCCTCCACGCGGGAGGCCCCGTAGTACACCCCGGCCCCGGTCAGCTCGTCAGCGCCCGGCACCGCCAGCCTGCGGTAGGAGACGCCGGTGGTCACCAGCAGGGCGTGGCAGCTCACCTCGCTCCCGTCGCTCATGGTGATGATGCGATAGGGATCGTTGCGCCGGGCGCCCGCCGCCTCGAGCGGGATGAGGATCTCTGCCCCGAAGCGGCGGGCCTGGGCGACCGCCCGCCGGCTCAGGTCGGCGCCGCTCAGCCCGACCGGGAACCCGAGGTAGTTCTCGATGCGGGCGCTCTGCCCGGCCTGGCCGCCCGGGGCCTCCCGCTCGATGAGCAGGGTCTTCAGCCCCTCCGACGCCCCGTACACCGCCGCCGCCAGGCCCGCAGGGCCGGCTCCCACGATGACGAGGTCGTAGAAGGGCAGGGCGGCGTGCACCTTGAGCCCGATCCTCTCGGCCAGCTCCATGTTGCTGGGCTGCACCATGTATGAGCCGTCCTCGAAGACGACCACCGGCAGCCGGGCGGCGTCGGCCGACGAGAGCTTGAGCAGGTGGGCGGCCTCCTCGTCGCTCTCGACGTCCACCGACTGATAAGGGATCTGGTTGCGAGCCAGGAACTCCTTGACCTGGTGGGACGGCCGCGACCAGCGGTGCCCCACCACGCGGATGCCCTGGAAGGGGGGTCGGAAGGAGGCCTGCCAGTCGTACAGCAGGTCGTCGAGGATCGGGTAGAGGCGCTCCTCGGGAGGGTCCCAGGGCTTCATGATGTAGTAGTCGAGCCTGGCCCTGTTGATGGCGTCGATGGCCGCCTCGGTGTCGGCGTAGGCGGTGAGGAGGGCCCGCTTGGCGCTGGGGAAGATCTCCATGGCCCGCTGCAGGAACTCCACCCCCTCCATCTCCGGCATCCGCTGGTCGATCAGGAAGAGTGCCACTGCCTCGTTGCGCAGCTTCAGCTCCCCCACCACGCCCAGGGCAGTGGGGCCGGAATCGGCCCCCACGATGCGGTATTCGCCGGCGTAGTGGTTGCGCAAGTCCCGCTCCACGGCGCGCAGCACGCCCGGGTCGTCGTCCACCGCCAGGATGACCGGCTTGGCCACTGCTCCTCCTCCTTGCCTACCCCTCGACCGTAGCGGATTCGGGCGCGGAGCCTTTCGGTGGTAGAAGGGCGACTCTACTCACCTTCCCGGCCCGCCGATCGGGCCAGGCGGAACAGCTGGCGGGAGGCGGAACGCTCCACCATCCAAGTGTCCGTACGGGGCCCCTGCTTCCATGAGGGCCGACGGGGCAGGGCCAACCAGGGTAGGGGATGAAGCTCCGTCTCCCAATCCGTGAGCTGGGGGCGCCCCAGCGATTCCCACTGATCATAGATCGCCATGAGGTCCCGATAGATCCCACCGTCCCCCCAAACTCGCACCCCGTCCTCGGTCACCCGAAGCA
>JALYHC010000120.1 GCA_030776765.1 Actinomycetota bacterium
TGGTTCCCATGTGGTGATGGCCGATATCGATACCGGGCATCACCCGCTCTCCGTAGAGCTTCACGTGCACCTGCCCCAGGCCGGCATCCTCCACCTCCTGCTTGATGATGTCCTGCGCCTTCCCCAGCGTCCGGATGTCGAGAGGCGTGAGCCGCCAGTCGAGCCGCGCCTGCCGCATGCCCAGCCGGTCCACCTTGCCCGAGAGCGTGATGCGGCTGTCGGGGTTGGGGGCCTGCTCGCTCATGGCGATGAGCGTGAAGAGGCTGGGCTCCTCTGAACCATCGCCCTCGCCGAATGCTCGACGCCTCGCCTCCCGCACCCGCCAGCCCAGCTTGGTAGCCGCGCTCAGGGCAATCTCGTCCAGGCCCGTCGCCACGTTGACCAGGTGCTCCGCTAACCCCTTTGGCCGGGGACGTGCGCTCAGGGCCGAGCGCACCACTTTCAGAGACTCCACTGCTGGGGAGGTGGGCCTTCGGGAGGCGAGGTAACGTACCTGCCGTCCCCAGCTCCTGGGGTACAGCCAGAAGATGTAGTTGAGCAACCCCTCCTGCTCGAACACGGGGCTTCCGAAGCTGAACTTCTTCTGGATGGTCACGCCATTCCGTGTGTGCACGGAGTGCATCGGCAGGTCGGCCACGACGCTCGGGTCGGATGGTACGAAGAACCCGGTCATAAGATGGGGGTGCTCCATGAAGAAGCGACCAACCAGGCCGTGGCGATTGCCCAGCCCGTCGCGGTGGCCGCCATCCGACACCAGCAGCAGGCGAGCGTTCTCGATGCCCCCGGCCGCCAGGATGAACAGCTTGGCGGTGGCCCAGAAACCGGCTCCGTCCAGGGTGGCCACCCGCACCCGTCTCAGGTGTCGCCCGGAGTCGTCCGTTTCCAGCCGGACGGCGGTCCCGTTGACGTAGATCTGCACGTTCTCCGCCGAGGCGAGCTTGTCGCTATACAGCCGGGTGAAGCGGCCGCTGGGACCGAACTGGAAGATCGTGGGGACAATGCGGTGCCCGCCGAAGGGCAGCAAGGGTTGCTGGCCGTCCAGCCAGTGCTGCGGGTCGTAGCCCGCCGGCCCCAGCCCGCACAGAGTTTGGGCGCGGCCGTAGAAGGTGGTGAGCTCGTCTCGGCCGAACGGCCAGCCGCTGTTGGGTACCCAGTCCCGCTGTTGAAAGTCGATGGGGTCGAGAGGCCGAAAGCGGGCGCCCACCGAGTCTGGGGTGACCTCCAAGTCCCATTGATGGGCCGAACCTCCCAGGCGCCGGGTCCGGGTGGCAACCAGGGAGTATGGCGTTCCGACGCTCTCGCCCTCGTTCAGGGACTCGGTCGCCTCATCGGCCTCCAATCCCCCGCTCTCTAGCAGGCAGATCGAGAGCTGGCGGTCGGCCAGCTCACCGGCGAGCGTCATGCCGGCCGGGCCGCCGCCGATGATGCACACATCGGCCTCTACCAGCTCGTCTTTAGCAACGGAACGAGCGTCGATGATCACTCTCTGTGACCCCCCTAATTCAGACGTGGCCGAAGTCAGGGGGGTGTGGCAGACGCGTTGCCCCAAACCGACTGCCCCCTGATTCGCCCCTATGGAACAACAGGCATGCTAACCACGCGAGGTGGCTTCGACAATGCCTCTCTTGCTTGCCAGCACCTCGCTTTCTATCTCCTGCCAGGCCCTCAGGGCCAGGCTCTCCGGGAGCTCGACGTCCTCGAAGGTCAGCATCTGGTCCGGCGCCACCTCGGTGAGCACCACTGCTTGGGAGAGCAGGCCGATGGGCAGGTGACCCGGATGCTGGGCGATGCGCACGGCCACCCCGCGCACGTCGAAGCTGCCGATCCCGCTCTCGATCTTGGTGCCCGGCTCGATCGTCCGCTTGGCCACCGCCGCCACGCCGACCGACGGGCGGGCGGAGTTGTCCAGAAGACCGCGCCCCTCGCGCACCACCCGCTTGACGGTCTTCATGATCTCCAGATAGACGAAGATGTTGTTCTTGATGAGCGTGTAGAAGGGGCCCTCTCCCAGCTTCAGGTAGCGGAGAGCGTCCCGGTGGCGCTCGTCGTGCTCGGCCACCA
>JALYHC010000121.1 GCA_030776765.1 Actinomycetota bacterium
AGGCCGACGCCGACCTGGCGGCGGTGCGGCAGAACCTGGAAGAGGTATACGGCCGCCTGTGCCGTTTCCTCGACGTGGACCGGTTGCAGACTTCGGTCAGGCTGCGCCCCACCGAGCGAGAACCGACCCGGGTGGAGTAGCCAGGGCGGCGACCGCTCGCCGAGCGCGCTGCCGCGCAACCTACGACCTAGATGATCAGTTGTGGGCATTGTGGGCATGTGGGGCGGCAGGTTCGGTTGAGGCCTACCAGGAAGCCTGAGGATCGAGACCGAGCACGGCCGTCATCGTCTCCATGGCTTCCGAGAAGTGGGGTGAGCGCCTCCCCCGCCGTGCCCCCAGGCCTTGCGGTTCCTCGGGCCAGATCACATCCTCGGCCACCTCGGCCATGACCGCTTCCAGCCGGCCTCGCCACTCCTGCTCCAGGTCCCGCATGGGAGCCGCCAGCACCCCTTCCCAGACGGCTTGGTCCTCACCTTCGCTCGGCTCGAACAGAGCCAGCGCCAGCGGCAGCAACTCATCCAGCCGCCTGCGGATCCGGCGTCGCGAGTCCTGGTTGCCGATGAACATCCGCTGCAGCACCGGCACGCCATGGCGGCGGTGATACTCCTCTTCCCGCAGAGCCTTGGCGGCCAACTCGGCCAGGCCGGGCACCGACGATTGCAGCAGGGCCCGCCAGCGCACCTCCTCGGCCATGTCGTAGATCACGTGCCGCACCAGCGCCGCCTCCCAGGGGTGACCTGGCAGCTCGACGAGCCAGGCGCAGCGGTAGTCATCCGCCTGCCGGCCGAAGGCCAGCTCATCCACTGCCCCCGGGTTCATTAGCTCATACAGGCCTCGGGCGTGTCCCAGCTCGTCCTGGGCGATGGTGGCGAAGGCCAGGTCCTCCTCCAAGAAGGGGGCCAGTCCCAGCCACTCAGAATGACGATGGCCGATGAGCAGCTCGTCGTCGGCCAGGGCGAGGAGGACCTCCCGGGCCGCCGGCGAGAGAGTCACTCGGCGCGCCGCTGGCGGCGGCGCTCGGCCAGCACCGAGCCGTCGTTGAAGCGGTGCTCCTTGCCCTCGTTGACTTTGAGGAACGCCTCGGGGACCTCGATCAGGTGAGCGCGGGGCAGCAGCCACATCACCTCGCCCTCGCCCCGGCGCACGTAACTCTCCCGGGCCAGGATGGCCGCCATCTCGTCATCGGGGGCCTCCAGGCTGCCTACGTGCTCGAAGGGATTCTTGCCCGGCCTCTTCAAGAAGACCTCGTAGACCTTCACGTCACCCCTTCCAGGATGAACTCGAAGAGGCCGCGGGCCACCTCCTCGGGGCTCTTAGGACCGGTCGGCCGGTACCACCGCGCAACCGAGTTGAGCATGGACAGGATGGCGATGGTGGCCAGCGAGATGTCCAGGCTGGGGCGGAAGTCCCCCGACGTCACGCCCCGGCCCAGCACCTCCCGGTAGGCCGCCTCATAGCGGTCGCGCATCTCCACCACCCGCCGCTGGTTCTTCGGGGAGAGGAAGCGAGCCTCGTTGAGGAACACCGCCGCCTCGTCGAGATTCTCGATGATGAACCGCACGTGGCCCAGCACCAGGCGGCGCAGCTGCTCGCCGGGTCGCTCCTCCCAGGCCAGCACCTCCTCCACCAGTGCCTGGAAGCGCTCGGCGCCCCGGCCGATCACCTCCACCAGCAACTCCTCCTTGCCCCCTACATGGGAGTAGAGCGACGAGCCCAGCAGGCCGAGCTCGTCGCCCAGGTCGCGCATCGATGTGCCGTGATAGCCCCGACGGGCGAACAGCCGGCCGGCGGCCCGCACCACGTCCTCGCGCGAGCGGCGCTGCCGTGTGGTCACTGGCGAACCACCTCCACCGGGTTGCGACAGTCCGAGCAGTAGGCCACCGCCCGGCAGGCGGTGGGACCGAAGGGCGAGCGCTCCTCCACCCGCCCGGAGCCGCACACCGGGCAAGACATCTCCCCTCGTGTATCACGTACCGCAACGGTGAGGCCCTCCGCCAGGTGCCGGCGGCCCTCGGCGGTGATCCGCTCGGGGGTCCACTGCGGGTCGCTGCGAAAGCGCACCTCGACCCCGCTCACCCCGGGAACGGAACGGGCGGCAGCGGTGACGTCCTGGCGGATCACCTCCAGTGCCGGGCAACCGAGGAAGGTGGGGACCAGGTCCACCTCCACGCTCCCGCCCCGCTCGTCGACGCGCACGTCCTCGAGGATGCCCAGCTCCTCCACGGTGGCCACCGGCAGCTCCGGGTCGGTGACTCGCCCGACCGCCTGGCGCACCACCTGCAGCAGGTCGCCCATCAGGCCGCCACCGGCTCCAAGCGCCGGGCCGCCGCCTCCAGCGCCTCCCGTACCCAGACGCTGTCTTCCCAGGCCATCCTGGCCGTGCCGATGCGCCGGGCGCTGTCGGGCCCGACGTTGCGCTGCGCCTTGCGCAGCGGCTCCCAGTCGATCTCGCCGATCACCCACCGGCCGCGGTCCTCGTCGTAGCGCAAGTGGGGATCGGGGATCTGGAAGCCGTAGTCCTGCAGCATGGGCACGAACTTCTGCACGTAGCGGTCGCGCAGCGCCTCGTTGGTCTCCGACTTGATCCGCCACCGCAACAGCACGTCGTCGGGATCGGACGGCGGCCCGAAGAAGTGCATGGTGGGCCACCACCAGCGCTCCAGGGCGTCCTGGAACATCTGATGCTGCCGCCGGGTGCCGTCGGCCAGCGTGAGCACCATCTCCTCGCCGTGGCGCATGTGGAAGCCCTCCTCGGCGATGATGCGTCGCAGGATGCGCTTGTAGGGGCCATACGAGCAGTGCTTGAAGACCGCCTGCTGGGTGGTGAGGGCGGCGGCGTCCACCAGGTAGGCGATGGCGATCTGGTCGGCCCAGGTGTGGGCCTGGTAGTGGAAGACGTTGTGGAACTTGGTGCGGCCCTGGTAGAGGTCCTCCAGCATCTGGTCCCTGGTCTTGATGCCCAGGTCGGCGGCCACCATGTAGAGGAGGTGGGCGTGGCCGATCTCGTCCTGCGTCTTGGCGAGAGCCACCAGCTTGCGCTTCATCCCCGGAGCCCGGGGCACCCAGTCCCGCTCGGTGAGGCCTCCCATAAGCTCGGAGTTGGCGTGCATCTCGATGAACCGAAAGACCTCCTCCCGGTAGCGGTCCGGCATCTGGTCGGCCGGCTCCACCATGCCGCCTTCGCTCAGGAAGGCCTCGAAGTCCTCCATCGTCTCCCAATAGCGCACTTGCACTCCTCCTGATTGCCAACCCCATTGTCGCTCACGAACGTTCGTTTGTCAATCGGCGAACGCTCGTTCAGCGGCGGTAGTCTGCATCCTATGCCCAGAGAAGGATTCGTGGAGCGGTCCGGCGTCCGCCTGCAGTACCTGCAGGCGGGAGAGGACCAGGGGCTGGTCCCCCTCGTCTACGTCCCGGGTGCCTTGGCG
>JALYHC010000122.1 GCA_030776765.1 Actinomycetota bacterium
GCGGAGAGGCGATCTGCGTGTGCGACCTGACCGACGAGGTGGGCCTCGCCCAGCCGACGGTGAGCTTCCACCTCAAGAAGCTGGTCGGTGCCGGCCTGCTGGACCGGCAGCAACGCGGGGTGTGGGCCTACTACTCCGTGAATCGGGAAGCCCTGGAGCGGCTCAGGGACGTCTTCCAGCGAAAGGAGCAGGCAGATGGGTGATGTGCGTGAAGAGGTGCGGGCCCGCTATGCGCAGGCAGCAGTCTCCGTCCGCAAAGGCGGTCAGCAGGGCTGTGGCTGCGGGTGCTGCGGCGGAGAGGACGGCTGTTGTTGTGGCGATGTGGGGCTCTTCGGCGCCGGCTTGTACGAGGAGGCCCAACGTCGGGGGCTTCCGCAAGCTGCCCTCCTGAGCAGCCTGGGCTGCGGCAACCCCACCGCCGTAGCCGAGCTGGGCGAGGGTGAGGTGGTCCTCGACCTCGGCTCGGGCGGCGGCATCGACGTGCTCCTCTCGGCCCGTCGGGTGGGCCCCTCAGGCAAGGTGTACGGGCTGGACATGACCGAGGAGATGCTGGCCCTGGCCCGGGAGAACGCCCGGGAGGCTGGCATCGCAAACGTCGAGTTTCTCGAGGGGTACATCGAGGCGATACCGCTGCCCGCCGCCACCGTGGACGTCATCATCTCCAACTGCGTCATCAACCTGGCGGCGGACAAGGGAGAGGTCTTCGGCGAGATGCACCGGGTGCTGCGCCCCGGCGGGCGGCTGGGGATCACCGACGTGGTGGCGGCCGACCACCTCACGCCCGAGGAGCGGGCCGAGCGGGGTAGCTATGCGGGCTGCATCGCCGGCACGCTCTCGTTCGCCGAGTACCGGGAAGGTCTGCAAGGAGCGGGCTTCGAGGAAGTGAGCGTCACGCCCACCCACGAGGTGGCCGACCGGTTCTTCGGGGCCATCATCAGGGGAACGAAGGTCGGGCCACGAACCTCAGGCTCTGGTGGACCGCCACGCGCCACTCCTGCCTGAGGTTCGCCGGGCGCGTCCGGATAAGGGAGCGACGTCATGGTCTCCAGCGGTGAGATACAAGCGCCCCGCGCCTTGCTACGGGCGGTGCCCGACTCGTTGGCGCGCTCGCTCACCCGGGTCGAGAGCCGGGAGCCTATCGACGTGGGACGTGCCCGAAGCCAGCACGAGGCTTATGCCGGGGCGCTGCGCTCCGCCAGCTACGCAACCGAGGTCCTGGCCGCCGACGAGAAGTATCCCGATTGCTGCTTCATCGAGGATGCGGCGGTTGTGGTGGGCGAGGTGGTCGTGCTGACCCGATCGGGGGCTCCTTCTCGCCGCGGGGAGGTGGAGAAGGTGGCCAACGCCCTGCACGGGCGAATGGCTCTGGAGCGCCTGCAGCCCCCGGCGATGCTGGATGGGGGCGACGTGCTGCAAGTGGGAGGCCGCTTCTACGTCGGCCGATCGGAGAGGACCAACCGGGAAGGCATCCGGCAGTTCACCGAGGTGGCGGCGAGGCAGGGCATGGAGGTGGTCCCGGTTGAGGTGGGCGACGTGCTGCACCTGAAGTCGGCGGTGACGGCGCTCGACGGAGAGAGCGTCCTCCTCGCCCCCGGCCTCGTGGAGGAAGCACCCTTCGCCTCGCTGAGGGCGGTGCGGGTGCCGCCGGAAGAGTGGTCGGCGGCCAACGCCTTGCGCCTGCCAGACCGAGTCTTGGTGGCCGCCGGCCACCCGCGCGCCCTGGCCCTGATCGAGGAGGCCGGCTTCGCCACCGTCCCCATCGACATCGACCAGTTCCAGCGGGCCGACGCTGGGCTGACCTGCCTGTCCGTGCTCCTCGATTGAGGTGTATGGTCGGCTCCTGCCGGGGACAACAGATGCTCCAGGCTCACGGAGGTCCAGTGATGAGTGACGACCAGGTGCAGCGCAATCCCGAGAAGCAGCCCGAGGACTGGGTGACCGGCGAAGAGCCGATGACGGGACCGCAGGCGTCGTACCTCAAGACGCTCTGCCAGGAAGCGGGCGTGGAGTTCGACCCCAACCTCAGCAAGGCCGAGGCGTCAAAGCGCATCGACGAGCTGCAGGAGTCCACCGGGCGCGGCCGGGGCTAGCGGAGGAGCCTCAGCATCGCCGAGCAGCCCAGGGAGAACCTGCGGCAGTGGAGCACCCTGCAGGGGCTGGTCGAGCGTGTAGGGCGGATGCCCGAGCTCCTCGGGGCGATCCTGCTGGGCTCCTTCGCGGCCGGTTCGGCGGATGCCCTCAGCGACCTGGACCTGGTGCTGGTGGCTCCCGAGGGCAGCTTCGCGGCCGCCTGGGCCCGCCGCCACCACCTCCATCCCCCCAATGTTGCCGCCCACTGGGACCACCGGCGAGAAGAAATCCCGGAAGCCGGCGCCCACAAGTGGCTGACCGCCCACTTGGTGCTGGTCGAGTGCCTCATCGCCACCCCATCCAGCGGCGTTCGGCTGGCCGAGCCGGCGATGGTGGTGGCCGGTCCCGCCGGTCAGGTGGGGATGTTCCCCGGGCGCCCCCCCATCTCCCGCTCAGAGATGGGCGAGGACGTCCACCCCATCGAGCGGGCCTACGACACCTTCAAGGGGCTGGTGCGCAAGACGGCTCCCTACTAGGGGTCACCTACTGCGGGGGGGCGAGGGGAGCCGGGCGGACCGGTCGAGGTGGACGTGGCGACTGGTGGCGGCATCGTGAGCGGCGTCGTCCACCATAAGCCTCCCGTCCACCTCGAAGACCCGCGCCCCGTACGCCTCACTGAGGTGAGAGGGGGCCAGCACCCGTTCAGGCGGGCCGGCCACCACCACCCTTCCCGCCAGCAGCAGCACGTGGTCGGCCAGGGCCGCTTCCGAGAGGTCGTGGGTGGTCAGAGCCACCGTCCCCCCGCGGCCACGCTCCTCGGCGATGACGTCGATGATCCGCTCGGACGAGACGAGGTCGAGGCCGGTGATCGGCTCGTCGAGCAGAAAGAGGTCCCGGTCCTGGACGAGGCCCTGGGCGACGAACACCCGCTGGCGCTGCCCGGCGGAGAGGTCCCCCAGATGCCGATCGGCCAGGTGGGCGATTTCCAGGCGCTCGAGAGCTTGCGCCACCGCCGCCCGGTCGGCACGCGAGAGCCGCCCCAGCAGGCCGACGCCGGCGTACCGGCCCATGGTCACCAGCTCACCTACCGTGACCGGCATGGCCTGGTTGACACTGGTGGCCTGCAGCACGTAGGCGACCCGGCGGCGCATGCTGCGAGGCGAAGAGCCCAGCACTTCCAACCGCCCCCAGGTGGGGTCCTTGAGGCCGGCCACCGCCCTGAAAAGGGTGGACTTTCCCGACCCGTTGGGCCCGATGACGGCCGTCACCCGTCCCTGGGGGATTTCGAAATCAGAAGCGCGCAGGGCGATGCGGTCCCCGTAGGCCAACACCACGCTCCGCCCTCGAACTGCGGCGCTCAACGCCGGCAATCCTCGCAGGTCCCCTCCAGCTGCAGGCTGTGCCCGGAGACCTCGAATCGTGAGGAGCCCTCCAGGCGACGGGCAAAGCCGGAGATGCTGGTCTCCAGGTCGTTGGCCAGCTCGATGTCCTCGGTGGCCCCGCACTCCACGCAGACCAGGTGATCGTGGTGGCCGGTGAGCCACTCGGCCAGCTCGTAGCGGGCCACGCCCTTGGGGCCGTGGAGGCGCCCCAGCACCCCCGCCTCGTCAAGGGTGGAGAGGGTGCGGTAGAGGGAGGAGAGCGGCACCGAGGTGCGCAGCTTGCGGTGCAGGTCGGAGGCCGACTGCGGGCCGGGGGCCCGCTGGAGGGCGCGGATCACCAGCCGTCGGGCCTTGGTGTAGCGGACCTGCTTGCGCTTGAGCTGATGGGCGATGCGGCTGTTGATCTCCCCGGGTTGCACGGGTGCTTGGGAGCTGATACCTTCCATGATGATGATAATAAGACTGATTCTCATTCTGTCAAGGGAGCTGAGAAGAGGCAAGAGAGCCGTCCTGGTTCCGCTGCTACTGGCGATCGTCGGCGTGTCGTGCGGGGAGGCGGCTGGCGGCGAGGAGGACCGCCGGCAGGGGCTGTTGGTGGTGGCCACCACCAGCATCCACGGCGACATCGTCTCCCGGGTGGTTGGCCATGCGGGAACGGTCGAGGTGCTCATGCCGATCGGGGCCGATCCTCACGACTTCCAGCCTTCCGCCCGCCAGGTGGCCCTGATCGGCGCGGCCGACCTGGTAGTGGTCAACGGCCTGGAGTTGGAAGAGGGCCTGCTCGACGTCCTCGATTCGCTGCAGGGGGCGCGGGTCTTGGAGCTGGCGCCGCTGCTCGACCCCCTGCCTTTGCGACAGGATGAGCTGCACGACGACGACTATGGCGACTTGGACCCCCACGTCTGGCTGGACCCGGTCCGCATCGCCGACGGCGTGCAGCGCGTCGGCCGGCGCCTGGCGGAGCTCGACGGCGGGGAGCAGTTCGTGCAGCGGGCGGCGTCCTACCGGGAGCAGCTCCTCAGCACTCACCAAGAGGTTCGGGCCACCCTCGAGCAGGTACCACCGGGGCGTCGCAAGCTGGTCACCAATCACGAGACACTCGCCTACTTCGCCGACCGCTACCGCTTCGAGGTGGTGGGAACGGTGATCCCCGGTGGGGCGACCGTGGCCGAGCCCAGCGCAAGGCAGCTCGCCCGGCTGGCCGAGCTGGTGGAGGCCGAGGACGTGCCGGCCATCTTCGTGGAGACCACCGCCGGCGCCGCCCTGGCCGAGGCGGTGGCCCAGGAGGTGGGCCACCAGGTGGAGGTGGTCACGCTCTTCACCGAGTCTCTGGGCGAGCCGGGCTCGGGCGCCGACAGCTACCTGGGCCTGCTGCGTACCAACGCCGAGCGGATCGCCGGAGCTCTGGGTTAGGGGCCGGGGTGGACTGGCTCGTCGAGCAGGCCTGTCGGGGGGTGGTGGAGCAGGTGCTCTGCCGGCCCTTCGCCTACGGCTTCATGCAGCGAGCGCTGGTGGCGGGACTCCTGGCGGTGGCGGCCACCTCGGTGGTGGGCACCTGGATGGTGCTGCGCGGCCTGAGCTTTCTGGGAGACGCGCTGGCGCACGGCGTCATCCCCGGCATCGCCCTGGGGGTCCTGGTGGGGTTCGACCTCAACCTGGGGGCGGTCCTCGCCGCGGTGGTGATGGTGGCCGCCATCAACCTGGTCCATCGCCGGGCGGGGGTCACCGAGGATACCGGGATCGGGCTTCTGTTCGTGGGGATGCTGGCGCTTGGGGTGATCATCATGTCCCGCACCGACTCGTACACCGGCAGCTTGACCACCATCCTCTTCGGTGACGCCTTGGGAGTGGACCGGGCCGACATCGCGGTGGTGGCCGCCACCGCCCTGGCGGTGGTGCCGGCCTCCCTGGTCTTCTACCGACCGCTGCTGGTGCTCTCCTTCAATCAGGACAAGGCGGAGGTGCTGGGGCTGGCCCCCCGCCTGGCTCACCTGGGCCTGCTGGGTTTGATCACCCTGGCCGTGGTGGGGTCATTTCACACGGTGGGCACGCTGCTGGTGTTCGGCCTGCTGGTCGGGCCCCCGGCCACCGCCACGCTGCTGGTGCGGAGCGTGCCGGCGGTGATGCTCACTGCCGTGCTGCTGGGGGTGGGGGCGGTGGTGGCCGGTCTGGTGGTGAGCTTCCACGCCGACACCGCTTCCAGCGCCACCATGGCGGGAATCGCCGTGGCGATGTTCTTCGCCGTTTTGCTGGGGCGAGAGGCGTGGTGGTGGGTAAGGGGGATGATGCTCAGCGCCGGTCGGCGTTAGTTCAGCCGGCTTCCGAAAGCGCGGAAAGGCGGTAGCCTCCTCCAATGGCTGGGAGGTGGCGGATTCTTTGGCCGGCGCTGCTGCTGGCCGCCTGCTCGACGCCGCCGCAGCGATCCCTGTCCACCCCTGCTGCCTCCGATACCACTGCCGCTGCACGCACCACCGCCACTGCTTCCCCCACGAGCACATCCCCGACCGGCGATTCCCGGCCCACCGCTACCTCCAATCCCCAGGCCACCCTTCCCTCGGACCTGCTGGCGGAGATCGAGGAGCTGCAGCAGGCGGCCGAGCAGGCGCGAGGCCTTGAGTTCCTGCAGCCCCCCGAGGTGACGGTGGCCACCGACCAGGAGCTCGCCGAGCGGGTGCGGGAGCTGCTCGAGGAGGACCTGCCCGCGGACGAGGTGGCTGTGGACCAGGCCCTGCTGAAGCTGCTGGGGCTGCTGGAATCCGGCACGGATCTGCGGGCGCTCTACCAGGATCTCTACGCCGAGCAGGTGGCGGGCTTCTACGACGGGGACACCCAAGAGCTGGTGGTGGGGTCGGCGGTGCAGGGGCTGTCTCCCCTCACCAAGGTCACCCTGGTCCACGAGCTGGTGCATGCCCTGACGGACCAGCACTTCGACTTCCACGAGACCTTCGTCCGCCTCGACGACGAGGAGCACTTCGACCAGGCGAGCGCCTACCAGGCCCTCATCGAGGGGGACGCCACCTTCTACCAGCTCGTCTATCTGCAGGAGCTGCCCCGCTCCCAACAGCTGGAGGTGGCCGTGGAGGCCGCCGAGCAGGAGACCCAAGTCTTCAACCGGGCGCCCCGCTTCTTGCGGGAGCTGCTCCTCTTTCCTTACGACACCGGCAACACCTTGGTGGCAGTGCTCGTCCGAGAAGGGGGGACCGAGCGGGTGAACTCCGCCTACCAGGACCGGCCGGTGAGCACCGAGCAGGTGCTGCACCCCGAGCTCTACCTGGAGGGCGAGGGGCCGCTGGAGGTGGAGCTTGGGGAGACCGAGCTGCCGGGCTATGAGGTGGCCGAGGAGTCGGTGTGGGGAGAGCTTGGGTTTCAAGTGATGCTGGCGGACGTGCTGGAGACCGGTCCGGCAGCACCCGCCGCCGCCGGGTGGGGCGGGGACCGCTACCGGGTCCTGTGGGACGGAGAGGAGGTGGCCATGGCCATCCGCTACCGGGGGGACACCGAGGACGATGCGGTCGAGCTGCACGACCACCTGGTGCAGTACGTGGAGAGGGCCATGGCCATCGAAGGGAGCGAGCAGGACACCTCGGGCACCGTTTTCACCGGCGACTCCTACGCCTTCTTGTCCCGCAGTGGTGACGAGGTCCTGCTGATCGTCGCCTCCGATCCCCAGGCCGGCGAGGAGCTGCGGGACCAGCTGTAGCGGTGCTCCCCGGGAAGGGCCCCCTCCGCAACCCTCCCCCGCAAGCGGGGGAGGGAGAAGAAGCCCCCTCCCCGACCCCCGGCCGCGAGCGGGGGAGGGAGAAGAGCAGTCCCTACTCCAGGGGCAGGGAGGTGAGCAGGCCGGCCAGCTGGCGGCCGCTTCTCACCGCGTAGTCGGAGTAGCAGTTGTTCATCAGCACGTGAACCGGCCGCGCCTGCTCGTGGAGGGCCTCGATCTTCGGCACCCACTCCTCGAGCTCCTCCTTGGAGTAGTCGTAGGCGAAGCGCTCGGCGGCGCTGATGCCCTTGGCCTCCCATGTTTCCGAGTTGCGGCCGTGGAAGCGCACCGCCGCCACCCCGGCGGTGACTGCCGACACCGGCGGGACCGAGGAGGAGAACCCCTGGGGCTCGTCGACACAGACGTAGGTGAGGCGGTGGTCGGAGAGGAAGCGCAGGGTCCGCTCGCGGTGATCCTCGTCCATCCACAGGCCGTTGCGGAACTCCACTGACACCTGGTACTCCGCCAGCCGCTCCGCCGCCCACGCCAGGTAGTCGCGGGACTTCTTGCCTGGGAGGAACCACTGCGGGAACTGGAAGAGCACCAGACCCAGCTTCCCGGCCGAGTGGAGGGGCATCAGGGCCGCCGCGAAGCGATCGAACGCCTCGGCGCGCAGTCCTTCCGCCAGGTCGTCCACGTAGACGTTGCGCTTCTCGGCTTGCTCTGCGGGCAACTGGGAGCGGAGATCCTTCCACATGGAGGAGGGCGGCGTGGGGTGGCGGGTGAGGAGGCGGAAGGCCTTGATGTCGAAGACGAAGTCGGCCGGCGTGCGTTCCACCCATAGGCCGGCCACCCGCTCGCTGGGCGGTGCGTAGTAGGTGGAGTCCACCTCCACCAGCGGGAACTGCTGGGCGTAGAAGCGCAAGCGCTCCTCGGCGTCCTCGGCGACGTCAGCCGGGTAGAAGCTGCCGGCCTTGATGAGCGTGGGCTCGGTCCAGCCGGTGATGCCGATGCGGATGCCTCGCTCCGCCAGGCGGTGGGAGTCGGTGTCCGGCATGGCTACGGCTGCACGTGCTGAGAGAGATCGCCGACGAGGTAGGTGCGGTCCCCGGCCAGCTGCGGGCTGAGGAACAAACGGGCGGACAGCAGCGATTCGACCCTGAATGCCATAGGCCTGATTCTGGCACCTTCTTGGCAGCCGCCTACCCGGGAGGCACACCGGGGCGTCCCTTCAGTCTCATCATCGTGGAAAGCATGACGGCCACCAGCTTGTCCTGGCCGCCCTCGTGCGCCTCGACTTCCCCGGAGCAGATGGTGAGGGTTCCGCCCGCCCGGACCACCCGGCCCCGAGCCATGAAGTGCTCCCCCTTGGCAGGGGCGAGCAGATTGACCTTGTACTCGATCGTCAGCACGGAGGACTCGGGTGGCATCAGGCTGAAGGCCGCGTAGCCACAGGCACTGTCGGCGATGGTGGTGACGATGCCCGCATGCAGGAATCCGTGCTGCTGGGTCAGCTCCTCCCGGAAGGGAAGGTTGATCTCCACCTCACCCGGCACCACCCGGGCGAGCCGTGCGCCCATCGTCTCCATGACCTTCTGGCGCCCGAAGCTCTCCCGCACCCGCCGCTCGAAGTCGGGCGTCTGTGGCTCAAAAGTCATGGAGCATCTTTACCCGTCTTCTCCCTCCCCCCTCTTCTTTCTCC
>JALYHC010000123.1 GCA_030776765.1 Actinomycetota bacterium
GCGTTGGGGTCCCCCACCCAGTAGGTGCCGATCTTCTCCACCGCGTACAGCAGATAGACGGCAGGCTCCGATGCGATGGAGCGCAGCGCCCGGCGAGTCCAGTAGCGGTCCCCCTCCAGGCTGGTCGGGTCGTGCTGCTCCCAGCCGGGCCCGTAGAGCACCTCCGTCCAGATGTCCATGTACCCGTAACCCTCATCGTGAATGAGGTGGTAGTACTCGGGGCTTCCCTGCCAGAGCAGCGCATTGCTGGTCTGGAGGGGGAAGATGGCATCGTAGGTGGCGTAGTTTCGGATCACCCATGGAGCAACCGCAATCATGACCGCCACCCCGTAGACGAGCGCGCGCCGGGGGCCTCGCCGCCTGCCCCAGGCGACCGCGAAGACCACCAGGGCCGCCACGGCAAAGAAGAGCAGGGTAGGGCGGACAAGGGAGCTGACGCCCGTCCAGAGGCCGGCCCAGACCAGCCGACCGGCAGTGGGCCTCTGGAAGGCGTCCCAGAGGGCGATGGCCACCATCACCAGCACCGGTGTGAAGAGCGCCTCGCTCAGGAGGTGCAGCGATTGGTGGATCATCACGTAGCTGACCGACACGGCGGTGGCGGCGACCAGCCCCGCCGCCGGACCGAACACCCGGCGTCCCAGCAGGTAGGTGAGCAAGACCGTCCCCACGCCCAGGAGGGCCTGGACGTAGGGGACCACCTCGTACGAGGCCCCGAAGATCCAGTAGACCCCCGCCAACCAAAGCGGATAGAGGGGAACCCGGCCCGGCCAGGTGAACCCGTAGCCGGCCAGGAACTCCCGGGCCATGCTGTCGTAACCGGGCTCGTCACCGACCAGGCGCGCCGGGCTGTCCGGCTGCCAGGAGTTCCAGGCCCAGGCCGTGTAGAGGCGCAGCCCCAGAGCCAGCCCGAGGACCAGCCACAGCCACCAGGACTCTCGACTGATCCTTCCCAGGATCCCGGGAGAGGCGAACCCTGTCACGCCAGGCGCCACCGACGAGGGGGCTCCAAGAGCCCCGCCTCCCCGCGGCCCTCCACCTTGAGCGTGTAGCCCTGCCACAGGTAGTCGTAGGTGCCGTTCCAGTCCTCGGCGAAGATGCCCACGTCGACCAGGTAGCCGCCCCCGGCCAGGTCGAGGCGATCCAGGTGCAGCCGGATCGTCCCCGGCCCGGCCAGTGGGCCCACCGCCCCTTGATCAACCTGGGTATTGACATCCAGGCAACGGACCAACCCTCCCTCGCTGTGGAAGCTCACCCCGAAGATGGCGTCCGGCACCCCAGTGTGGGCGACGAAGTCGATGGCGATGGTCAGCGGCGCACCGCTCTTCACCCAGCCGGTGCTTCGGCCCCGTCGGTCCAGGAACCGCACGTCCACCACCTCCACCTCCTTCGTCCCCGAGCGGGTTCCACCCCCCGGTAGGGGAGTGGCCGGCAGCCGCTGGGAATCCTGGTAGAGCTCTACTACCTCCGACGCCTCCCCGATTCGCCGGGTGCGCCCCCCCTCGATCCACAGCGCCCGTCGGCACAACCGCTCTACCTGGCCCAGGTCGTGGGTGGCTACCACGATCGTCACGCCCTGGTTCTGAAGAGCATCCAGATGGGCGAAGCACTTCTCCTGGAATCGCAGGTCCCCGACCGCCAGGATCTCATCGATGAGCAGGATCTCCGGCTCGATGTGGATGGCCGCCGCAAAAGCCAGGCGCAGGCGCTGGCCATCGCTGAGCGTCCGGAGGGGGCGTTCCATCTCCTCATCCAGCTCGGCGAAGGCGGCGATGCTGGCCACCCGGCGGCGGGCCTCTCTACGGGTGAGTCCTGCCAGGATGGCTCCGGTGAAGGCGTTCTCCTCGCCGCTCAAGAGGGGGTGGAAGCCTTCGCCCAGGGTGAGAAGACCGCTGACCTGTCCCCTCGTCTCGATGTCCCCGCCGGTGGGGACCGTCAAGCCGGCCAGCAATCGAAGAAGGGTGGACTTGCCGCTGCCGTTGGGACCGATGAGCCCCAAGGTCTCGCCACGATCCACGCTGAAGGAGACGTCCCGCAATGCCCAGGTGAAGCCGCCCCCATTCCCTCGAGTGAGAGTCCGCAGCGTCCGGGGTCCCTCGGTGGGCGATCTCCGGTAGCGCTTGGAGATTCGGCGAACGTCGATCTCTCTCACAGCTCGTCCAAGAAGGAGGGGCTCATCTTTCGATAGAGGAGGAGTCCGCTGGCGAAGAGCAAGGCCGCCCCGAGGGTAACCACGCCCAGTGCGCTCCAGTCGGGAAGACGTCCATCCACGAGAAGGGCCCGGTGGGCCTCGAGCAGGTGGGTGAGGGGGTTGAGCTCGAGAAGCGAGCGGTAGGGCTGGGGAACCGACTGCAGGTCGTAGAAAACCGGGGTCACGTAGAAGCCCAGCAGAAGCGAGACCTCGGTCATGAGCCGCACGTCTCGCAGATGGACGTGGGCGCTGCAGAGGATGAATCCGACACCCAGGATCAGCAGCAGCTCGACGCCCAACACCACGGGCAAGAGCACAGCGGTGAGGGGGATGCCGTTGCCCAACACCAGGAAGAGCGCCAGCACCGGCAGGGCGGCCAGGTAATCGAGGCCGTCGGTGAGCGCGCTCACCACGGGAATGACCACGCGTGGCAGTCCCGGGCGGAACAGGAGATCGCGCCGATCCAGAACGCAGGAGGTGACCGAAGCCACCCCGGAAGAGAACCATCCCCAGGCGATGAGACCGGTGAAGAGAAAGACCGGGTAGTTGTCGATGCCCAGGGGGAGCACTCGCGTGAAGACGAAGCTGAGCACCAGCAGGCGGGCCAGGGGTTGCGCAACCGCCCAGATCCAGCCCAGGAAGGCCCGCCGGTAGCGCAGCCGGAACTCGCGCTCCACGAGATGGACGACCAGGTCCAGCCCGTACCGCCAGCGGGCTCTTCGCGCACTCCCCACCGCCGTCATGGAGTGGCTGCCGTCTCTCGGCGGGCTCGCTCGAGCGCCGCAGCACCCCGGAGGCTCCCGCGGGCCTCCGCCCACACCATCTGAAAATGGAGCAGTTGCCTCGACCTCAGCGCCGAGAGCGCCCTGCGGAGGTGCCTGTCCAGGTGCCAGCGCCACCGGTAGGCCCGTACCGCCTTGGCTTGAGCGGGGGACTCCTCAGCCCGCTTGGCCAAGTAGGCGGCGAAGGACGTCCCGTAGTCGCGCATCTGCCCCACCAGTGCGGCGCGATGGCGTCGATGAATGTGCCGCACCACCGCGCAGGGCTCGTACACCACCACGCGACCGGCCTCCAGGACTCTATAGAACATGTCCAGATCGCCGCCTCCCCGGGTGGCGGTCCCCACGTCCAGGGAGGGATCGAAGCCCCCGACTTCCTCCAAGATCCGGCGGCGAAAGGCCATGTTGGTTCCCACGCCCACCCGGAAGGCCTCGAGGCCCACGGGAGCACTCTCCCGGTGGTACAGCCGGCGCTCGTATCCCTTTCCCATCCCTCCCTCGAACTGCTCGAAGCTGGTCTGCGGATAGCTGTGCAGCTCGGCGGGGAGCACCAGGCCGGTGACCGCCGCCACCTCGGGGCCAACGAAAGCCGCGCCCATGGCCGCCACCAGCCGGGGATCGGCCCGGGCGTCGTCGTCGATGAAAAGGACCACCTGCCCGGAGGCTTTCCGCCAACCGGTGTTGCGGGCCCGATCCAAACCCGGCCGGCTCTCCAGGACCCGCCGCACGCCCCAACGCTCGGCCACCTCCCGGGTGGCGGCACTGGTGGGAGCGTTGTCTACCACAACGACCTCGCCGGGCGGAGGATCCAGTCGCTGCAGCGCCTCGAGGCAGCCTTCCAGCAGCCTGGGCCGATCACGGGTGCATACCACCACCGAGACGGCGGCAGGGTCGACAGCGGAGGGCTCCCGCTCCGGGCGCAGACTGGCCCGCGCATACAGACGATGTCGTACCGCCCACACGAGGTCGCGCCGCGCCGTGGCCGGGCGCAGCCCGTTCAGCTTGACCATCCCCAACACCTGTGAGCCAGAGCGCACCAGCACCCAGGTCGGACCCAGGAGGGCGGGAAGGCGAGCCTGGGGATCCGCTACGTCGTATTCGAGCAGCTCGATCAAGATGCCTCTCCCAAGACCTCGGTGAAGAGGGCTGGATCGTGAAACGTTCCCACCAGCCGGGCGGCGAAGGCGTCGGCCGCCCATGGCGTTCCTCCCCAATGGAGTGCAGCGGTACCCAGGGAGTGACCCCGATAGAGGACCTCCAGCTCGGTAGCCCCGTCGTAGCCCGACCTCTTCCAGGCCTCCGGTCCCAGCTCCACCGGCAGGCGGCGGCTGCTCTTGGCCACCGCCTCAGCAAAGGCCTCCAGCCATCCCGACTCTCCCTCGGCCGCATCACCCACGCCCGACCAGTAGGAGACGAAGCTCAGGAGATCGAGCAGCTTGGCGTGTTGGCGGCGCAATCCGGCCCACTCGAGGAGGCGCAGCATTCGCAGCCCGGCGGTGATGAGAGGGGTGAGTCGATCCCGGTGCTCGAGGACCAGCCTCACCAGCCGACGGCTCGACCACATATCGCCCCACCGGCCAAGCGGAAGCCGAAGCAGGGCCCCCGGATGGAGACGCCCGAACAGGAGATCCCCGGCTCCCTCCCGACGCCGGTCGTCGAGGGCGTTGGCGAGGTCCGTGTCGGCTTCCTGCAGCATCCACCCCCCTGGGGCCACTTCGATGGGGACGCGTGCCTCCCGGAGGCGGTACCCGAGCTCCCAGTCCTCACGGCGGGGAAGACTCCTGAAGCCGCCCAGATCCTCGAAGAGAGCGCGGGGGAGGGAAAGGTTCCCGGTGCACAAGTCGGTGAAGGACAGCGGCCCGCCTCCGCTCAGGCGGCGGGCATGGTCCACCCACCAGTTGCGTACCCGCTGCGCGAAGATCTCCTCAGCCTGGCGGAGATCCACGGCCAGGGGCCCCACGACCGCCGCCGTACCGGCAGCATGGGCGGCGGCGTGGGCCAGCAGGACACCGTCGTGGAGGGGGAGGAGATCGTCGTCGAAGAAGACCAGCAGGTCTCCGGTGGCCTCGGCTGCGCCGGCGTTCCGTGCGACACCCGCGCCGTTGCCGTGGTGAGGGGAGCCGGAAGGAGCCTCCAGCATGACCAGCTTCGGACTGCGCCGCAAGCGGGCATTCCCCACCGCCTCGGCCGAGCCGTCGATATCTCCATCGAGACAGACCACCACCTCCACCAGCTCGTCGGGATAGTGCTGACCGTCGAGTGATCGCAGAAGACGCACCAACAGCTCCCGGCGTCCCCGGCTGGGGATCACCACGGACAGCTTGGGAAGGTCGGGAGGCACCTGGGGGCCATCCAGCTCCATGAGGCCGGCGATCCAGGGCGCCGGCCTCCGCTGCTGTCCGAGCGCTATCGCCCCGTCACGGCTTCGCACCACCCGGCGGGCCCGTCGAAACGCCGCCGGGGACCGGAGCACCCCGGCCAGCTCGGCGAGCACCAGATCGAGGGGTGCATTGGGGCGCCCCCGCAGAGCGTCCAGCATCCTCCGGCCCAGGTATCCAACTAGGATGCGAGCCGCCGAGAGCGCCGTAGCCGGATCGCGCTCCTCCAGGGCGGCGTAGAGCAGGAAGGAGCCGAGGCCGGTCCCATATCCGCCAAGGGCCTCCACCAGTGCCTGGCCGCTGTCCCGATGCCAGTGGAAGCTCACCGCCCGAGGCTGGTAGGCGACCCGATACCCCGCCTTCAACACCTGGTAGAAGGCGTAGGTGTCGCCCCCGCTCTTGGTGGGCATACCGGCGTCGAGCTCCTCAGGGAAGCCGCCCACGCTGCGGATGAAGCCGGTCCGGAAGGCCATGGAGGCGCCCACTCCGGCCACCCCGCCCGCCTCGGGCGGCACCAGACTTCCATCCAGCACGCGGCGCCGGAAGCCGCGTCCATGACTAGCGAAGCGCTCCGATCGACGACGGGCCTCGGTGTCCATGCGGGCCGGGAGTACCAGCCCGGTGGCGGCCATCACCAGTGGGTCGGCAAAGCACTCGATCAACTGCTCGGCCCAGTCCGGGTGGACTTCCACGTCGTCATCGACGAAGAGCACCAGGTCGGTGTTGATCACCGCCAAACCCTGATTGCGGGCCCGATCGAGACCGGGTAGCGGCTCTCGCACGTAGCGGGTGCCCGCCCTCTCCGCCACCCGGCGAGTCTCGGCGACCAGCCGACGTCCGTTGTCGATCACGATGACTTCCTGCACCGGTCCCCCGACCTGCGTCAGCGTGGCCAGGCACCGCTCAAGCTCTTCGGGACGATCACAGGTGCACACCACCACGCCGGCGGAGGGCCGAGGCGACATCTCCCCCCCTTCCTCCACTTGCCTCAACAGACGCTGGAAGAACAGCTCACCGGCGAAGCGCGACTCGAGGGCGTCGATGAGGAGAACGGCGGGGAAGGGGTCGATGGGGGCGGCGACGACCACCGAGCCGATGGGTGCACCCCGGGTGAAGGCCGTCACGTAGAGGTGGGTGCATCCTTCCGTGGCCACGTCGGGAATGGGCCGGTCGAGATCCACGGTCACGGCTCGCCAGGACTCCCGGCGCGGCTCACCACCTCCAGGAGTTCGGCGCCTCACCGGCGCTGCCTCGCTGACCGGTCAGCCGGGGATCGCCCCGCCCTGAGGGAAGCAGCCAACGATCCCGGCTTGGGGCACAATGCCGGCCTCATCTGGGGCGGCTCTGACCGGCCAGATAGGCGCCCAGGACCGCAGCGACGGTAGAAGGTGCCCGAGCGAGATCCCGCAGCAAACTCCCGGAGGCGGGGTTCCGGACGTGGAAGAGGAGCGTGTTCCAGGCCGCTCTGGTGATCAGGCGGAGCTGCCCGGAGGTGGGGCTCTCCAGCTCCGGGAACATCATCCTGAATCCCTCCATCACTGCCCTGTTGCGCCGGTAGGCACGAAGGACCGAGTGGGTCTCGTGCCACACGGCGGCATCCGGCTCGAAGACGATGGAGTACCCGCGCCTCATCGCTTCCCGGCCCCAGGCCTTGTCCTCGGTGGCGGGCAGCGCCTCGTCGAAGGGAAACTGCATCCAGAGCTCACGTCTCAGGGCCGAGTTGGCGTTGGAGAGACCCCAGGTGCGGTTGAGGACGTTGTACGTTCCGGGAAGCTGCCGCTGGGCCTGCCCCAGCTCGGGAACGGGTCGCCCCGGTCGGAGTCCCGGACCCCACACCGCCGCGACCTCCGGGTCATCGAAGTGACGCAGCAGGTTGCCCAGCCAGTGGCGAGTGGCGGGTATGCAGTGGGCCGAGAGAGAGACGAGCACGTCTCCAACGGCTTCGGCCGCTGCCAGGTTGAGCGCCCGGGGATAGCTCCACACCTCGGGGGAGATGGTGAGAACTCGCACCGGATAGCGGGCCGCCACATCGAGGGTGGCGTCGGTGGAGCCGGAATCGATGACCAGGACCTCGTATGGGGCGATGCTCTGCTCGAGCACCCCCTCCAGGGTCGAGCCGAGATGGGCGGCTTCGTTCTTGGTCCTGATGAGCACCGAGGCCCCCCGGCCGGCCCGATCACCGGAGACCCGACTGCCCGGCTCGGCATGGTCGCGCCCAATCCCGTCCAGCGACACGCGCCATCTCCCTGGCTCGACTACGCAGAGTGAGAGTGTAGCGCTTTTGGCGGCCACGGAGGATGGGCTGATGTCGAACGCCGGGCCAAAACTGAACACCTGATAGGGCGACCTACGGCAGTCGACGGACAGCCGTTTGTCTGCTCACCGTCAGTAATCCAACGCCTCTGGCGGCGGTCGGGTTTGGGCTGGGTCTGGTCGTTGAGGCTCTGGTGTCCCTGCTCGTGAGGCGGTAAGGCGATCGACCCATGGTGGAGCACGCCGGCCGGATCGAGTCGATCTGGAGCTCATCCGGCGGTTCCCGGCTGTTTAAGGGAGGCGAGAGAAGGGTGGTACATTCTCATAAGTACAGGACAGAAAGGCGGCTGTGATGATGACCGCACGAGTGGCGGGATCCGACTTCGAGCTGGATGCCTCGCAGGTTGAGCGCCTCCTAGCCTCCATCGAGCCAGAGCCGATCCAAGAGCATTTCGTGGTGATCGGCAGCCGCCGCTACCCACCGAAGCAGGTGCTGGCGGTGGTGACCGGCCTGGACCGGGCCGACTTCACCACCTACCAGGCACGATCAATTCTGCGCCGGTTGGGCTTTGGCGCCCACCGGCGGAGCAGGAGCGCGACTGCCACCGCTACACCGCCCGGGCCCGGCCCGCATGGAGGGGCCGAGGCGCGGCTGCTCCGTCGATACCTAGGACGGTGGGTGGCACAGGACGGACTCGAGGTGCTGTTCGATGCCGAGTCACCGGAAGCGGTGTTGGGGTGGCTGCGACGACACCGACGCCAGGCGCGAGTCTGGCGTGTGCCCGCTGCGCCCGCAGAGGCAGGCTCGAGTCTCTCTGAGCCGTGATCGTTCCCTACACCGAGTTGCCCGAGGAAGCCGGGGGATGGCCGCGCCCGCTGCTCGACGTGGTGATAGCCGACATGGAGGACATGCGGGTGCCGTGCCTGGTGGACAGCGGGGCACTGAACACCCTGCTCCCGGGGTGGGTGGCCGATGCCGGTGGCATCTCACGGAACGACCTGAAGAGCCGGCCGTTAGCAGTGGCTGCGACCAGCACGGAGGCAGCCTTCCTCAGCACCCGGTTGAATGCCGCTGACCACAGCTGGGAGGCCGAGCTGGGCTTCTGTCGTCCGTGGCCGTACGGATGGGGCCTCCTCGGTCAGCTGTCGTTCTTCCGGTTCTTCACGGTTATCTTCCGCGCCGCCGACTTCGAGTTCGAGGTGGAAGCCATCTGATCGATGGGACCGGGATCCGGCAGGGGAGGCCAGCCCCGGCGCCGCCCGCTCGCATTGCCAGCCCGTGAAGGTGGGCGGGTGGCCCTCTCGACCGAGGTGGCCCTCGACCAAGAAGGGGGGATTCGAGCGACAGCCCTCGGCGATATCGGACCGCCTCGACGACCTGGATGAAGAGTGGCAAATGATTTCGCGCTTTTGGCAACTCGTGCCTGAGAAGCTTCGGCCTCTACTCCACCACCCGCTTGACGAACTCGCGCACCGAGGCCTCGTAGGCGACCGGGTTGGCGTTCCAGGCCTCGATATGGCCGGCCCCTTCCACCTGTACGTAGGTCACCAGTTGGGGCCGGGCGGCCTCCAGCGCCCGGCTGGTCTCGATGGGAACCGTCTCGTCCTCCTCACCGTGGAAGAGGAGGATGGG
>JALYHC010000124.1 GCA_030776765.1 Actinomycetota bacterium
GCCCATGCCCACGCCCTCCACTCCATCAACCACATGGCGCCACTCTCGCGACCGGTTCGCCTGGTGGCAATGGCCGGGCGCCGAGCCGGCCAGGTGGAGCGGGTGGCGCAGGAGCTGGGGTTCGAACGGTGGACCACCTCGTGGGAGGAGGTGGTAGAGGCTCCCGACGTCCACGTGGTCGCCGCCCTGGCACCCAACGACGTTCATGCCGCTCCTATGCTGGCCGCCTTGGAGCAGGGGAAGGCGGTGCTGTGCGAGAAGCCATTGGCCCGCTGCGGGGAGGAGGCTGGAACAATGCTGGAGGCGGCCAAGGCGGCGGGGTCCACCAACTGCTGTGCCTTCAACTACCGCTTCGTCCCGGCCGTTCGCCTGGCACGAGAGCTGGTGGCCTCAGGGCGGATGGGGAGGCTGCGCCACTTTCGGGCCGTCTACCTCCAGGATTGGGCCGCTTCACCGCAGGTGCCCCGCACGTGGCGCTTCCAACGATCCCGCAGCGGGAGCGGGGCGGTGGGCGACTATTCGCATCTGGTCGACCTGCTCCACTACCTGGCCGGCTCGCCGCTCTCGGTGAGCGCCGAGGTCAGCCGCTTCATCCACGAGCGACCGGACCCGACCGGGTCGGGGGAGTTGCTGCCGGTGGACGTCGACGACGCCTACGCGGCCATCATCGAGGTGGAAGGAGGCGTGCTGGCCTCGCTGGAGGCGTCGCGCTGCGCCACCGGGTGGAAGGGGCGCCAGGTGATCGAGCTCAACGCCTCGGAGGGGTCACTGTGGTGGGACATGGAAGACCTCAACCGCCTGCACGTCTTCCGGCTGCCCGACGAGGCGGAGGGCCTGGGAGGCTTCCGCGACGTCCTGGTCACCCAACCGGACCACCCGTTCATGCAGTATTGGTGGGCACCGGGGCACATCCTGGGTTGGGAGCACACCTTCTTTCATCAGTGGCGAGACTTCCTCCAGGCGGCAGTGGAGGGCGCTGCGGTGGGCCAGCATCAGGCCGGCTTCGAGGACGGCTACCGGGCAGCGGTGGTGTGCGACGCCATCCTGGAGGCCGCCGAGCGGGGACGACGAGTGCCGATACCAGTGCCAGCAGCACAGACAGAGCTCGAGGAAGCGGCCGGCGGATGACCATCAAGGTGGCCAACGCCCCGGTGAGCTACGGGGTGTTCGAGATGACGGTGGGCCGGCGCCCCAACCTTCCCGACGCCGGGGAGGTGCTGACGGCGGTGGCGGAGGCGGGGTACGAGGGGATCGACCTGGGCCCGCTGGGCTTCCTGGGGCGGGGCCAGGAGTTGCGGGACCGGCTGGCCCACTTCGGCCTGGCCCTGGCCGGAGGGTACGTGGCGATGCGGTTCACCGATCCTGAGGGATTCCGGGACGACCTGGGCCCCCTGGAGGAGACGCTCGACGTGTTCGAGGCGGTGGGGAGCGCCCAGGAGGGGTGGCTGCCCAGGCCTACCCTGGCCGACGCCGGATCCCCCGAGAGGGCGGCCAACCCCGGCCGAGGCCGGGACCTGCACGAGATCGGGCTGGACGGCGAGGGCTGGGCCCGCCTGGCGGACGGGGTGCAGGAGGCCGCCGCCAGGTGCCGAAAGCGGGGGTTCCAGCCCACCTTCCACCACCACGCCTGCAGCTATGTGGAGGCTCCCCACGAGATCGAGCGCCTACTCGAGCTGACCGACGTGGGCCTGTGCCTGGACACCGGCCACCTGCTGCTGGCCGGGGGCGACCCGGTGGCCGCCCTGGCCGAGTGGGCCGGCCGCATCGACCACCTGCAGGTCAAGGACGCCCGGCTGGCGGTGCTCGAGGAGGTGGTCCGGGAGCAGGCCGGCATGGAGGCGGTGTGGGAGCGGGGCGCCTTCTGCGAGCTGGGGACGGGTGACCTGGATGTGGAGGGGTTCCTGGCAGGAGTCGAGGGGATGGGCTTTTCGGGTTGGATGGTGGTCGAGCAGGACCGCATCCCCGCTCCCGACGAGCCGATCGAGCGGGCCGCCCAGGCCCAGCATCGCAACCGCGCCTTTCTGGCCGCACGAGGGTTCTGACGCCGGGTGAGCTGGCTGACCGAGGTCCCCATCGCCCACCGTGGCCTGCATGACGGGCACGTTCCGGAAAACTCCCTGGCCGCCTTTGGCGCCGCCGCCCAGCATGGGTATCCCATCGAGCTGGACGTCCACCTGCTGGCGGACCAATCGGTGGTGGTGTCGCACGACGAGACGCTGGACAGGATGACCGATCACCGGGGCGAGCTACGGCTCCATACCCGCCGGACCCTGGCCGGGGTGCGCCTCTGCGGCTCCCGGCTGCCCATGCCCTTCCTGGATGAGGTTCTCGAGGCGGTGGACGGAACCGTCCCGCTGCTGGTGGAGCTCAAGAGTCCGGACCCGGTGGGCCGTCTGGAAGCGGCGGTGTGGGACCTGCTGCGCGACTATCAGGGGCCGTTCGCGGTGCAGTCTTTCAACCCGCGCTCGGTCGCCTGGTTCCGCGACCACGCCCCGGCGGTCACACGAGGCCAGCTGGGCACCGATCGACCCCACGGTCGGCACGGGCAGGGCCTGGACCGCAGTGGATCACCGAGTTTCGTCGCCTATGAACTGGGGTACCTGCCCCAGCCCCAGGTCACCCGGGCCCGGGCCGAGGGGCTGCCCCTACTGGCCTGGACGGTGAAGACCGAGGACGAGCGACGAAGAGCCGAGCGGGTGGCCGACAACTACCTCTTTGAGGGGATCGTCCCCGGGGGGTCCGGGGGGTGGGCGGCCCCCAACCGGCCGCCATTTAGTGAAGCCGACCACCCCCTCAAGAACAAATGAGCTACCGGGGCTTCATCTTCGACCTGGACGGGACCATCTACAGGGGGGAGCGGGCGCTGCCCGGGG
>JALYHC010000125.1 GCA_030776765.1 Actinomycetota bacterium
GGCTCGGGCCATCCAGCCCGAGCCCACGAACCCGACGCCCAGTGCCCCCGTCGCCACTCAGGTGGCGTCGGCCAGCTGGTAGATCACCCGGCCGTCCCGCTCCTCGTGCTGCAGCTTGACGCTGCGACCCTGCCTGAGCGACAGGTCGGCCGCCCGGCACAGCACGAAGGCGGCCAGGGCGTCCTCGCCGGTGGCGGCCACCGGTCGGTCGTCCCGCACGGCAGCCGCGAAGTCCTCCAGCTCGCGAAGGTAGGCCTCGGGGTAGCGCTCCGTGAAGTCGGCCACGTGGTCCACGCTCTGCGACCCGGGGGTGAGCCATTGGAGGTGGGCCCGGCGGTGGTCTCCGATCCGCACCGTGGCCCGCGACCCCATCACCTCAGTCGAGCACTCGTAGCCATAGCCCGCCACCCGGCTGTTGTCGATCACCCCCAGGGCCCCGCTGCCGAAGTGCAGCACCACCAGGGCGTTGTCGATGTCGCCGACCTCGGCGAAAGCCGGGTCGGAGAGGGCCGCCCCGAAGGCGGTCACCTCGTCCACCTCCCCCACCATCCATCGAGCGGTGTCGAGGTCGTGGATGGTGACGTCGACGAAGAAGCCTCCCGAGCTCCTGATGTACTCCATTGAGGGGGGGCGCATGTCGCGCAGCGACGTGCGGAAGAGGAAGACCTCCCCCAGCTCCCCCTGCCGGATGCGGTCGACTGCCGCCGACCAGTCGGGGTCGAACCGGCGGTGGAAGCCGATCTGCAGCTTGACCCCGGCATCCCGGGCCGTCTCGATGGCCCGCAGGGTGGGCTGGAGCTCGAAGGAGATGGGCTTCTCACAGAAGACGTGCTTCCCCGCCCGGGCGGCCTGCTCGATCATGGCGGCGTGCGTCGGGGTGGGCGTCACGATCACCACCGCATCGATGTCGGGGTCGCTCAAGAGGTGGTCGAAGGAGGTCGACCAATCCACTCCCAGTCGCTCGCCGGTCGATCGTGCGGTCTCTTCCACCGCGTCGACCACCCGCACCAGCTCCACTCCGGGCGCTCGACCGGCCAGGTTCTCGGCGTGGTACCGGCCCATGCGGCCCAATCCGGCGATGCCCATCCGCACCCGTCGGTCTCGCTTCATGGCAACCCTCCTCCTCCGTGCCGCCTCATGCCTTGGAACGCTCCAATCGGAAACCTACGCCTCTCCCATGCATGCGTCAAGGCCGCTCAACGGCCATCGCCTCAGCTCTCCCCAGGCGGCCCGGTGGTGTCTCGGATCACCAGGCTGGGGGGCAACAGCACCCTTCGAGGTGTGGTGCGCCCCTGCTCGATCCGCTCGAGCAGCACCGCCACCGCCTGCGCACCGATCTCGAAGCGGGGCTGGTTGATGGTGGTGAGCTGCACATGGCGAAGGGCGGCCAGGGCCGTGTTGTCATAGCCGACGACCGAGACATCCAGCGGTACCGCCAGGCCGCGCTCCTCGATGGCGTTCATGGCTCCGATGGCCGCCAGGTCGTTGGCGGCGCAGATTGCGGTGGGAGGGACCTTCAGGCCCAGGAGCCCCTTCATGCCCTGGTAGCCGCCCTCTTCGGTGAATGCGCCGGGGACGACCTGGACCTGCGCCGACAGGCCGAGCCGCAGCATGCCTCGCCGGTAGCCCCTGCGCCGGGGCTCCGCGCCGGCCGCCCTTCCTCCGTCGATGCAGGCGATCCGCCGGTGGCCCAGGGAGGCCAGGTGATCGACGGCCAGCTCGGCCCCCATGCGGTCGTCGTCGGTGACGCTGTCCACCGAGGGGGAGCGCATGGTGCGGCCCACCACCACCACCGGCGCCGAGCGGCTGGCGGCCACGATCGGTTGGGTGGGAAGCGAGGGGCCGGCCACGATCACCCCATCGGTGCGCAGGTCGAGGAAGGTCTCGATGGCCTCCTGCTCCCGGGCCGGCACCCGCTGCCCGCTGCTCATCAGCGCCCGGTACCCCCTACGGGACGCCTCGGCCTCGATGCCATCGACCACCTCTGCGAAGAAGGGGTTGTGCAGGTCGGAGAGCATCACGCCGATGACCCGGGTGCGCCCTTCCACCAGGCTGCGGGCCACCGCATTGGGCCGGTAGCCCAGCTCTGAGGCGGCCTTCAGCACCTCCTCTCGCTTCCCGTCGCTGACGTTGGGCGCACCTCGCATCACCAGCGAGACCAAAGACTTGGACACGCCGGCCCGCTCGGCGACCTCGTTGATGGTCGGCTTGCTCATGGCGCCCCTACAGTATTCGGGCCGATCGGGGGTGACTTCCTCGACCCATCGCCCTCAATGACTCCGCTTCATCGCCCCGTCGGCCAGCACGTCGGCGGCTTCTCCCAGTCGCAGCCCCACGTGGTCGAGTCGGCGTAGCAGCTCCCGTATGCGGAGCATCTCGGCGGTCACCCCGCCGGTGAGCAAGTCGGCGAGCTGCTGCTGGTAGGCCTGACGGATGAGGTTGGTGGCCTTCTTGGCGGCCAGGGATTGGACGGCGACCTGCGAGAGGTCCGTCTGCAGCCCGGCCACCGCATCCCGCAGCCGCTGGAGGCCATCGTGGATGGCCTCGATCATCGGCAGAGCCCGCTTCCCGGTCACGCCGAACAGGTCCAGCTCCCGCACGAAGTCCCGGGTGGTGTCCAGCACGTCGTCCACCGAGCGGGAGAGGCGGAAGATGTCCTCGCGGTCGATAGGGGTGACCAGGGTTCGAGAGAGCGCTCCGACGAGCTGTTGGCGCCCCTCGTCGCCTCGGTGCTCGACCTCCGTCATTTCCCGCCGGGCCCAGGCCGGGGAGGCCTCGCCGAGCGCCGCCTGTTGTGCCAGGGCGGCGCCCTCCAGGGCCGCATCGATCTGGTCGAGGAGGAGCTGCACGAGCGGGCCGTAGCCGCGGCCCGAAAGCTCCTTCAGGAGGCGCCGGAAGCGGCTCACGTCAAGATCGCCGTCGCCCCGGCGGCAGTGGCAGCCGCCGCCGCCACCGCGAGGGGGAGCGTGAAGAGCCACGCCGCCGCTACCCGTGCCGCCTGCTGCCAGCGGACCCGGCGTCGTCCCTCGTTCATCCCCGATCCCACCAGGGCGCCCATCATCGACTGAGTCATGCTCACGGGGGCTCCCACTGCCGCCGATCCGATCACCGCCAGCGCCGAGGACAGCTCCGCCGTGACGGCATGGAGGGGACGGACCGGCAGCATCGCCAGCCCGCTGCCGTTGGCGTACCTGGGCAGACCGAGGAGCGCCCCCCAGGCGAATACGGCCGCCAGCCCCACCATGAGGAAGGCATTCGTCGCCACGGCGTGGGCGGTGATCCCCAGCGTCACGGCCATCACCGCCAGCACCTTCTGCCCGTCGTTGAAGCCGTAGGCAAGGCACAACAGCACGAAGGCCACTCGGTGGGTGTTTCGGATCAGGCGCCCTGCACCGGCAGTCGGCGGGAGCCTCGACCAGGCGCGCGACACTGCCAAGGCCCCCGCGGCGCCTGCTAGGGGAGCCGCCATCCCCATGGCCATGACGAAGCCGACGGTGCCCCACGAGACCGGCAATCTGCCACCGAGCCCGGCGCCGACGAAGCCCCCCACCACGGCAAGGGTGAGACTGGTGGGCAAACCTCGCCTGGCCAGCAGAGCCGCCACCACCACCGCACCCACGATGGCCGCCAGCAGGACCACCCGGCCCCGCTGGTCCTGCAGGGAGACGAGGCGGTCGGTCAGGGTGCTGGCCACCGCCGTCCCCAGCACGGCGGGGACGGCGGCAAGGGCCACCGCCAGAGCCGCCAGTGCCGCGGCAGGCCGGATGGAGGGGATCTTGAGGCCGGCGGCCACCAAGACCCCTCCGTCGTTGGCTCCGTTCAGCGCGGCGAACGCAACCGCAACCGCCACCATGGTCAGTTCTGGCACTCGATGTCGCCTTTCCGGACTCGTTCAACCCTCGGGCCAGCGTAGCCGGGGAAAACCTTGGAGCGTTCCAACAAGGCCCGTTCGCCCCGAGTGGTCGATGCGACGTCATACGGCTTATCATGCCGTATGACAATGCTGAGCTTCCGCGTAAACGATCAAGAGGCAGCCGATGCGCAAAGGTGGGCGGAGCGGCTGGGTGTGGACCGCTCAGAGTTGCTGCGAGAAGCGCTTCACCGGCACCTCGTCACACTCGCCGCCGAAGCCGACGTCGAGGCCTGGACAAGCACCCCGCCCTCCTCTGAAGAGCAGGCCTTGGCGGACATCGCTGACTGGGGCTCCGCGGAGGACTGGTCGGACTGGGACGATGCAGCGCGGTGAGATCTGGTTCGCGGCTGCTCCCGGCGGCGACCGACCGGTACTGGTCCTCACTCGGGACCCAGTTGCCGGTCGCATCGGCTCGATCGTCGTGGCGGCGTTGACTCGCACCAAGCGAGGCCTGGTCTCTGAGCTGGAGCTGACACCGGATGCAGACGGCGTGCCCACCGAGTGCGTGGCTAATTTTGACAACCTGCACACGCTTCCGCGGGAGGCCTTTCGGCGGCTTGTCACCAAGCTGGGGCCCCGGCGTCTGGCAGAGGCATGTCGAGTACTGAGAGACGCCACCGGATGTTGACGGTGGGGCGGTGGTGACGGCGGGGAACGACTGTGCTCTCGCGCCCCGTGAGCTTTAGCCAATAGCGACGCGTGGCGCGCCACTACAACCGTAGTGACACATGGCCCGGTGGCGGGCCACCCATCAAGGCATGAAAATACACGCGCAGCAATGACACCCTTGCCCCTTTTCGATGGCCGAGGAGGGGCCAAGGTCGGCGGCGGAGCTTCTTAGTGATACCCATTTTCCCAGGTCAGAGCCCTCTCCGTCCACCAGCACGAAAAACGAGTCTACGCATTTTCACCTCAGGTTCGCTCTTGTCATGCCCACTTCTGGTGACAGGGCATCGCAGGCTCAGTGAGCAAGCGCGGCGGCCGGTCTCGAGTGCACTCTCGGCAGCCGCGCTCGCTGCGCCAACCGTTGACACTGAGCCGGGGCCCAGGTAGGTTCGCCCTGCACATAAGTGCCTCTGTAGCACATTTGTGCAAGACCCGGCCAGGACCGGCTGCAAGGGAGGCGGAGCATGCACCGACGACAACTTCTGACCCTCTTCCTGCCGCTGTCGCTGCTCGGCGCGGCCTGCGCGCAGGAGACGGGGAGTCCCGCCACCACCACCCTCGCCACCGTGGGGGGCCAGAGCACCACCACGGCGGTGATCGAGGAGGAGACGACGACCAGCGCCGGCGAAGCGGCGGCCGAGGTTCCCGAGGCCTTCGCCGAGGGGGAGGTCAGAATCGCCCTGGTCCGCCAGCTCGGCGCGGGCGACTACTTCGAGCAGTGGCAGGCGGGGGCTGTTGCAGAAGCGGAGAGGCTGAATGTCGAGCTGGAGATCTCCAACGCCGAAGGCGACAATGCCCAGCAGGCCCTGGACCTCCAGGCGGCCATCAATGCCCAAGTGGACGCCATCGCCATCGACCACGGCTTTCCGGAGACCATGCAACCGCCCATCGGGCAGGCCCTGGAAGCGGACATTCCGGTGGTGGCCTTCGATGTGGACCCGGGAGCCGGCTCGGTGCCCACGGTGGAGCAGAGTGACCACGACCTCGCCCGGCTGGCCCTGGAGCAGCTGGTGGCAGACACCGGTGGCGAGGGGGACGTGATCTACGTCTACGTGGCCGGCTTCGCGCCCCTTGACCGGCGCAACGAGGTATGGGAGGAGGTGAAGGAGGCCAACCCCGGGCTCAACCAAGTGGCCCAGATCGGAGTGGTGAACGAGTCCATCGCCGCCTCCGTGGCCGACCAGGCCAAGGCCGCTCTGCAGGCCAACCCTGAGACCGTGGCGGTGTTCGCTCCCTTCGACGAGTTCGCCAAGGGTGCCGTGCTCGCCATCCGCGAGCTGGGGATGCAGGACCAGGTGAAGGTGTACGGTGCCGACATCTCTACGGCCGACATCGCCGTGATGACGGAGGAGGGCAGTCCCTGGGTTGCCACGGCCGCCACCGATCCGGCCAACGTGGGGGCGGTCACCATTCGGGCGGCTGCCATGCTGGTGGCCGGGGAGGAGGTCCCCAAGGACATCATCGTGCCGCCCATCCTCATCACGCAGCAGGAGCTGCGCGAGAAGGAGGTCGACAACATGGAGGAGCTGCGGGAGGCGTTCCCCCAGCTCTCCACCCCCGACCTGGTCTCGGCACCCTGGATGGACCAGCTGGGCAGCTGATGCCCTAGGTTCGGAGTCGTGACGCTGGACGCTCTCGCCCGTACGCCTACCTCTTCGGTGGGCGATCCGGTGGTGGCCGTCCGCGGCGTCGGCAAGAGGTTCGGGGCCACGACTGCCCTGGAGGGTGTCAGTCTGGACGTGCGTCCGGGGGAGGTGCTCGGTCTCATCGGCACCAACGGGGCCGGCAAATCGACGCTCATCAAGATCCTCTCGGGGGTCTACGCACCGTCTTCGGGAGAAGTGCTCGTGGGAGGGCAGCCGGTCGGTCTGGCCGGGCCCCTCGAAGCGCAGCACGCCGGCATCCAGACCGTTCACCAGAGCATCGACGAGGGCACCGTGGCCGGGATGACCGTGGCGGAGAACCTGGCGCTCGACGTGCTGGCCGACCCACGTTCACCCGCCCTCCTGTCCCGCCGTCTGCTGCGTCGAGAAGCCGCCCGCATCGCCGAGGCGATGGGCCTGGCGGTGGACCTCGATGCCGTCGCCGAGTCCCTCCCCGCCAGCACCCGCCAGCAGGTCATCATCGCTCGTGCGCTGGCCAGAGACCCCAGGCTCCTCATCCTCGACGAGCCGACCTCGACCCTGTCGGCGGCCGAGGCGCAGGTGCTGTTCGCAGCCGTGCGCCGGCTGGTGGCGGCCGGGGTGTCGGTCCTCTACGTCTCGCACCGCCTGGAGGAGATCCGCACGCTTTGCCACCGGGTGGCGGTGCTGCGGGATGGCCGGCTGGCAGAGGTGGTGGAGCGGCCCTTTTCCTCGGCCCAGGTGGTCGAGGCCATGCTGGGCGTGCTGGTGGGCGAGGCCGAGCACGAGGCCCGCCCGGGCACCCAAGCGGTCCTCGAGCTGCGAGGGGTGCAGGCCCGGGAAGGCAGCAAGCCCTTCGACCTGACCCTGCACAGGGGCGAGGTGGTGGGCCTCACCGGCCTGGTGGGAGCAGGAAAAACGGAGCTGCTCGAGCAGCTCTTCGGGGCGCGCCCCCTGGTGGCCGGGGAGCTGCGCCTGGGCGGCCGCCCCTATCAGCCCCGCCATACGCATCATGCCGTCCGGGCGGGAGTGGCCCTCGTGCCGGAGGAGCGGGGCGTGCAGGCCATCGTGCCTCAGTGGTCGGTCACCCGGAACCTCACCCTGCCCTACTTGCGCCGCTACCAGCGCCTGGGGCTGACCTCACGGCCGGCCGAGAGGAGGGCTGCGGCAACCGTCATCGATGAGTTGGGGGTGCGCTGCACCGGGCCGGAGGCCCCCATCGAGTCGCTCTCGGGCGGCAACCAGCAGAAGGTGGTGGTGGCGCGGTGGTTGCAGGGCGACTGCTGCGTGCTGCTCCTCGACGAGCCGTTCCGGGGCATCGACGTAGGCGCCCGGCGAGACCTCTCCCGTCTGCTGCGGCAGCGGTCGCGGAGGATGGCGGTGCTGGTGACCTCCTCCGACCCTCAGGAGATCCTGGAGGTGGCCGACCGGATAGTGGTGATGGCCAACAACACCCTGGTCGGCCAGCTCCCGGCCGACTCGGCCACCACCGACGCGCTGGCCGAGCTGATGTCGGGGAGCTCGGGCCCATGACGGCCGTTAAGGAGGAGCGTCCGGCTCAGGCACCGCCGGCGAGGCCTCCCGTGCTATGGGCATTGGCCTCCCCTTGGCTGCAGCTCGCCTGGCGCTACGGGCTCCTGGTGGTGCTGGGAGCGCTGATTGTCTACTTCGCCGCCTCGGAGCCCGCCTTCGGCACCTATCGGAACGGCATGGTCATCCTGCAGTCCGTGGCCATCGTGGCGGTGGTGGCCCTCGGGGTGACCGCCTCCCTGGTGGTAGGCGGTTTCGACCTCTCCATCGGCTCCAACGTGG
>JALYHC010000126.1 GCA_030776765.1 Actinomycetota bacterium
GCAGCCGCAGCAGGATGGGCCCGAGGACGGACGGCACCAGCACGTTGTTGATGCCGATGATGGTCCCCAGCACAGCGAAGGGGAAGAGCCCCAGCAGCTCCAGGCCCCAGGCGATCACCGCCGCGCAGGCCAGGCCGGAGACGACACACAGCGCCACGAACTCGACTACCTGCTTGCCGCTGGTCATGTCGGGCTCCTCGCCGGAGCTGAGTGCTCCCAGCCGCCCCCACAGGACGTAGGGGATGGCCCCCAGTAGGAAGTTGCCCGCGAAGCCGAAGATGCTCCCCGGGCCGAAGGTGCCGAAGAAGTCGGCGATGAGGTTGCCGAAGGCCGATCCCCAGGCAGCCGCCGGCCCGAAGAGCAGCGCCGCCACCGGCGGGATGGCCTGGGCGATGCGTATCTCGGTGATGCCGGGGATGAGCGGTATCGCCTTGAAGGGAATCAGCACCGCCGCGTAGATGGCGGCGACGACCACGGTGAGGACCACCATCTGGGTGCTCCTCCACATGGTGAGCAGCTCGCGCATGACAGCCTCCTCTGGGAAACGACCTCCTCGCCGGGATGCTACACGCGAGGGTTGCAGCGGGGAGGCGAAAGGCACTCTTCACCGCGCCAGTCCGGGTATCTCGGCCGCCCCCGTCACCAGGATCCAAGCGGAGGCGGCCATACCCGCCACCGCCAGGGCGGTCACCAGCCAGTCTCGGGGCCGCATGCGCAGCTGCAGCAGGTAGGAGCGCTCCGGTTGGGCGCCGAAGCCCTTCGACTCGAGTGCCATGGCCAGGTGCTTGGCGGACCGCAGGGCGGCCACGAACACCGGCACCATCATCGGAAGGTGCTTCTTGATGCGGGAGATGATGTTGCCCGACTCCACGTCCACCCCCCGGGCTTTCTGCGCCTGGATGATGGTGAAGCCCGCCCCCACGAAGGTGGGGACCATGCGCAGCGCCCCCGAGAAGGCGAAGGCCATGCGGTAGGGCACCCCCATCCTGATGAAGCCGGTGGTGATCTCCTCGTTACGCGTGGTGGAGAGCCACACCACGCTGGCGGTGATGGTGGCGGTGAGCTTGAGGCCGGTGGAGAGGCCGAACAGCAGCGACTCCAGCTCGATCGGTCCCACCAGGCGGGTCTGTCCTTGGGAGAAGAATGTCCAGACGAGCACCGAGAAGAAGAAGATGATGAGGAGCAGGGTGCGCAGGCGCCGCAGCGACGACCAGGCCCCGGCCACCTGGATGCCCAGCAGGGAGAGGGCCATCAGGGCGCCGGGCAGGGCTGGGTGGTCCCCCGCCACCGCCAGCACGATCACCGCCACCACCGCCAGGAACTTGGGGCGAGGATCGAGCCGATGAAGGAAGGAGTCGCCGTCGACGTAGAGGTAGACGTCCACCTCAGCTCCTCTGCAGCGCCTGCCGGGCCTCCTGGGTGCTCAGCAGGGTGCGCCCCAGCCGGGCGGTGATGCGGGTCACCTGCGGAGGCTTGAGGCTGGCGGCCAGCAGCTCGTCCTCCCGAGAGAGCACCTGGCGGGTGGGGCCTTCCATGGCGATGCGGCCTTCGCTCATCACCACCATGCGGTGGGCGTACTCGGCCACCACCCACATGGTATGGGTGACGCAGATGATGGTGTGGCCGGTCTCGTTGAGGCGGCGCACCAGCTCCATCATCTGGCGCTGCTCCCGGTAGTCGAGGCCGGTGGTCGGCTCATCGAGGATGATCACCTGCGGCCGGGTGGAGAGGATGGAGGCCACCGCCACCCGTTGGCGCTCCCCCTTGGTGAGGGCGAAGGGGTCTTCCTCCTCCCGTCCCGACAGGCCCACCGCCTGCAGGGCCTCCTTCACGCGCTGGTCCACCTCGTCCGGTTCCACCCCATGGTTGCGGGGCCCGAAGGCCACCTCGTCGGCCACTGTCTCGGCGAAGATCTGGTGGTCGGGGTTCTGGAAGACGTAGCCCACCGTGCGGCCCACTCGCTGTACGCCCTGCCCTCGGGTAGAGGCGCCCTCCACCTTCACCTGGCCCGAGGTGGGCTCCAGCAGCCCATTGCAGTGCTTGACCAGGGTGGTCTTGCCGGAGCCGTTCTGGCCCACCACCGCCAAGAACTCTCCCCGGCGCACCGACAGGTTGGCACCGGTGAGAGCCTCTACCCCATTGGGGTAGCGGTGCTCCAGGTCCTCCACCTCGATGATGAGATCGCCGTAGCGGCCATTTCGGGCCTCGTCCCGCTCCAGCAGGTCGTCCCACCGGTCGTCCGGCACCCGGTAGCCGAGGCCCTGCAGGCGCTCGACGGCCTCATCCACGGTCAGCCGGGGCTCCTCGCCCAGGTCGGCCAGCAACCGGGCGGCCCCCAAGGGCCGTACCCCGCTTTCCTCCAGCCAGTCCGATCGGACCAGCACCTCCTCCGGAGGTCCTTGGCCGGCGATCCGTCCTTCCTCCAGCACCACCACCCGGTCGGCGGCAGCAGCCTCCTCGGTCTCGTGCTCCACGATGAGCAGGGTGACCCCCTCGGCCCGTAGGCGACGAGCCACCTCGAAGACCGACTCCTTGCCGATCGGGTCGAGGTCGGTGGTGGGCTCGTCCATCACCAGTGCCCGGGGCTCCAGGGCCAGCACCGAGGCGATGGCCAGGCGCTGCTTCTGGCCCCCGGAGAGGTTGGCAGGCTCCCGGCGCTCCAGCCCGGTCAGGTCCACCGTGGCCAGTGCCTGCTTGACCCTCCGGCGGATCTCCTCCACCGGCACCGCGAAGTTCTCGGGCCCGAAGGCCACCTCCAGCTCGACATTGGTGCTGAAGAGCTGCGCCTCGAAGTCCTGGAAGACCAGGCCCACCTGGCCGGCCAGGAGACTGACCTTGCTCTCGGTGACGGGCTGGCCGAAGACGCGCACTTCCCCCTGCAGCTCGCCGTGGACTATGTGGGGGATCAGTCCGTTGAGCGACAGGCAGAGGGTGGACTTGCCGGCGCCGCTCGGCCCCAGCACCACCACCAGCTCGCCGGGGGTGACGGAGAGATCGATCCCGTCCAGTGCCGGCCGCTTCGCCCCCCGGTAGGTGAAGCGCACCCCTTCCATCTGCAGGGCCGGGGGAGAGGGCATGGAGCCAGCGTACTCAGGAGGGGGGGCCACGGAGACCTACTCTCGCGGCATGATGGCCAGCTCTCGCCGGGCGTGACGAGGTCCCCGGTCCTCCTCACGGGCTCCAGTGGCCTGATCGGCGGGATACTCACCCGCCTTTTGCCCGATCACTACCAACTGTCCGGATTGGACCAACGCCCTCCCTCTCCGCCCTCCATCCCCACCTTGGTGGCCCACGCCTCCGACCTGGCCGCCATCCTGCCCGCATTCGAGGGCCAGGAGGCGGTGGTTCACCTGGCGGCTGATCCGGCGCCAGACGCCTGCTGGGAGAGCGTGCTGGCCAACAACCTGGTGGCCACCCGGCAGGTCTTCGAGGCATCCCGGCTGGCCGGGGTGCCCCGGATCATCTTCGCCAGCTCCAACCATGTGGTGGGGATGTACGAGCGGGACGAGCCGTACGCAAGTATCGTGCGCGGCAAGTGCGAAGGCCTCGACCGGCAGCGCATCTCGCTCATCGACCATACCTGGCCGGTCCGGCCGACTGGGAACTACGGGGCGAGCAAGGCCTTCGGGGAGGCGCTGGGGCGCCTCTACTGGGATGCCTTCGGCATAGAGGTGGCCTGCTTGCGCATCGGGACGGTCAACGCCCGGGACGAGCCGGGCGAGGACCGGCGGGAGCGGTCCACCTGGTGCAGCCATCGCGACCTGGCCCATCTGGTGGACCGCTGCCTGCAAGCTCCCGACCTCGGCTTTCAGATCTTCTTCGGGGTCTCCGACAACAGGTGGCGCTTCTGGGACATCTCCCATGCCACCGAGGTGGTGGGCTACCGGCCTTTGGACGACGGAGCCCGGGTCTGAGGGTCTTATCCTGAGCTGGATTTGGTGGGGGGAGCGGGCATGAACGAGGGTGTGGCTCTGGGCGTGGTGGGGCTTGGCGCCGTGGCCCAGCTCGTCTACCTGCCCATCCTGGCCCGCCGGCCCGACCTGTTCCGGGTGGCGGCAGTCTGCGACCTCTCGCCCACCGCCCGGGACGTGCTGGGTGGGCGCTACGGGGTCCCCCCGCCCCGCCGCCACCCGACGCTGACGGACCTGCTGGAAGGGGGCGGGGTGGAGGCGGTGGCGCTGCTCCACTCCGGCTCCCACGGAGATGCGGCCCGGCAGGTCCTGGAGGCCGGGCTGCCGGTGCTGTGTGAGAAGCCCCTCGCCTACACCCTGGCGGAGGCCGACCGCTTGGGCTCCTCAGGGCGGCTGCAGCTCGGCTACATGAAGCTCTTCGACCCGGCGGTGGTGGAGGTTCGCCGCCTCATGGCGGAGCGGGGTGAGCTGCGCTCATTGGAGGTGACCGTGCTGCACCCCTCGTTCGAGGAGCAGGTCCGGCCCCTGCCGCCCCTACTGCGGTCGGACGACCTCGACCGGGGGAGGCGGGAGGGGTTGGAGGAGGAGGTGCGGGCGCTACGGCGCCGGGCTCTCGGCCCGGCTGCCCGGCCCTTCGGGGAGCTCTACACGGAAGTGCTCTTGGGCAGCCTGGTCCACGACTTGGCCCTGGTCCGAGCCCTGGCCGGCGGTCCCCCCGGCATCGATCATGTGGAGACGTGGCCCGATGGTGCCTTCCCTCCCTCGGTGGAAGTCCTCGGCCGGCTCCCAGGCGGGGCCCGCCTCTCCATCCGCTGGCATTACCTGCCCCGCCACCCCGTCTATCGTGAGGAGCTGCGCCTGCACACCGACGACGGGACCGCGACCCTAGTGTTCCCCTCCCCCTACCTCCTCCACGCACCCACCTCGCTCACCGTCACCGCCGCCCAGGGGGCCGGGGAGCGCCAGGTCCGCTTCACCTCCCCGGTGGAGGCCTTCGAGACGCAGCTGGTCGCCTTCCATGAGCTGGTGACGGAGGAGACACCTCCGGTGGCGGGGATCGAGGAGGGGCGGGCGGACATCGTCACCTGCCAGCAAATGGTACGGCTTCTGGCCCAGCGCCGCAGCTTGCCCGTCGGCGGGGAGGCGGGGACGGCATGATCGACCTGCACTTGGTCCCCCACACCCATTGGGATCGGGAGTGGTACCGGCCCTTCCAGAGCTTTCGTCTTGGCCTGGTCGACCTGCTGGACGGCTTGTTGGAGTCGATGGAGGCCGATGAGCGCCTGCGGTTCACCCTTGACGGACAGCTGGCGGTGGTGGACGACTACCTGGAGGTGCGCCCAGAGGCCGAGCCCCGCATCCGCAAGCTGGTGGGCGAGGGCCGCCTGGCGGTGGGCCCCTGGCAGATCCTCATGGATGAGTTCCTGGTCTCCGGGGAGACGATCGTTCGCAACCTGGAGGCGGGCTGGCGCCGCGGGGAGGAGCTGGGCCACACCATGCCGGTGGGCTACCTGCCCGACATGTTCGGCCACATCGCCCAGATGCCGCAGATCCTGCGGGGGGCGGGCATCGCCGATGCGGTGGTGTGGCGGGGCGTGCCGGCCGCCATCGACCGCCACGCCTTCCGCTGGGAGTCGCCCGACGGCTCCGCCGTGCGGACCGAGTACCTGGTGGGCGGCTATGGCAACGCCGCTTACCTACTGGCCGCTCCCACCGAGCGCCTGCCCGGCAAGGTGGAGCACTTCCACCGGTTGATGGCACCGTTCTTCGATGGGGACCTGCTGGCCATGCACGGCACCGACCACACCAGCCCCCTCCCCAACCTGGTGGAGCTGGTCGACGCCATCAACCGGCACCAGGACCGCTACCGGGTCCGGTTGGAGACGCTGGCCGACTACCTGGGCCGCTTCGGAGGCCGAAGCGACGGGCTGAGCCGGTGGGTGGGGGAGCTGCGCTCCGGGGCCCGAGCCAACCTGCTCATGGGGGTCACCTCTGCCCGCATCGACGTCAAGGCCGCCTGCGCCCGAGCCGAGCGGCGCCTGGAGCGCTATGCGGAGCCCCTGTGCGCCCTCTACTCCGACGAGTGGCCGGCCCGGATGCTCGAGCTGGCGTGGGGGAGGGTGGTCGCCAACTCGGCTCACGACTCGATCTGCGGCTGCTCGGCCGACCCGGTGGTGGAGCAGGTGCTGGTGCGCTTCGCCGAGGCCGAGCAGATCGCCGACGGCCTCACCCAGCAGGCGGTGAGGGCGGTGGCGGAGGCCACCGAGCGGGGAGCCTGGGCGGTGGTCAACCCGTCCCCCCACCCCAGGTGGGGCCTGGTGGAGCTGGACCTGGGGGTCCCCCAATCATGGGAGGGCGTGGCCCTGCAAGGAGGCGACGGGCGCCGCTACGGCACCCAGGAGGTGTCCCGGTCGGCTCCTGTGCTGCTCTGTGCCCAAGTGCCCGCTCGCCGGGTGCCGGACGTCCTGCAGCGGCGCATGCACGGGCGGGAGCTCTTCGGCCGGGTGCTCAACGGCCATCGGATCGAGCGAGTGGACGGCAAGCCGCGGCTCACCTTGGAGGTGGACGTCGAGCCGGACCCGCTCTGGCTGGACGTGGAGGGGGTGGCTCGGGAGGTGACGGCCGCCGCGGAGGCAGAGCCTGACGAGGTTTGGGAGGTGCGGATTGTGGGCCGGGCCCGGCGGGTGGTCCAGGCGATGCTGGAAGCCCCGCCCCTCGCCTGGTCCAGGCTGCGCCCGATAGAGGCCGAAGCGGAGGTGGGGCACCGGGTTCGGGTGGAGGAGGGGGTGCTCGACAACGGGCTGGTGCGGGTGGAGGTGGGGGCCGACGGCCTCCTGCAGGTGGAGGGCGGCGGCGTCAAGCTGGAAGGGGTGGGGCGCCTGGTGGACGGGGGCGACGCCGGAGACAGCTACAACTACGCCCCTCCGGCTGTGGACCTCCTGGTGGAAGAGCCCTCCAAGGTGGAGACGCGAGTGGAGGCGCCCGGCCCGGTGCGGGGGGAGTTGCTGGTGGAGCGCATCTACGCCTGGCCCCGGGGCCTGCGCGGCGATGGGCGGTCGTCTGAGCGGGCGGAGGTGCCGGTGGCCACATCGGTGGAGGTGCGGGCCGGTGAGCCCTTCGTGCGGGTGAGGGTGGGCTTCGACAACCCCTGCAACGACCGTCGCCTGCGGTTCCACCTCCCCTTGCCGCAGGAGGTGGATCGCTCCTGGGCGGAGGGGCAGTTCGCGGTGGTGGAGCGGGGCCTGGCCGCCGAGGCGGGTTACGGCGAGGTGCCCCTGCCCACCTTCCCGGCCCGCGGCTTCGTGGCGGTGGAAGGGGTGGCGGTGCTGCTCCAGCACGTGATGGAGTACCAGGTGGTGGAGGGGCGGGAGCTGGCCCTCACCCTGCTGCGCTCCATCGGCCTGGTCAGCCGCAACGCCAACCCTTATCGAGAGGACCCGGCCGGCCCGGAGGTGCCCATCCCTGCCGCCCAATGCCGGGGGCCCTGGACGGTGGGGTTCGCCCTCTTCCCGTACCGAGGGTCCTGGGCGGAAGGAGGGGTGCTGGCCCAGATGGAGCGCTACCAGCATCCTTTCTTGGTGGTTCCGGGCACCGGGGAACGGCCGGACGGGGAGGCGCCCGGGCTGGAGGTGCGAGGGCCGGGGGTGATGCTCTCCTCGCTGCGCCGCCGCCGGGGCCGGCTGGAGCTGCGCCTCGTCTGCCAGCAGCCCGAGGAGGCGACGGCCCAGGTGATCGGGCGCTTCGGCCAGGCCTGGGAGGCGGACCTGCTGGGGCGGCCGGGGGAGGCGCTGGAAGTGCGAGACGGCATGCTCTGCCTCCAGCTGAGGCCGTGGGAGATCAGGACGGTGCAGGTCGAGTAGGGTGGCAGGGGTGCCGGTCACACTGCTGAACGATGATCGTTACCCTTCCGACGTGGCCCGCCTCACCCACTACTGACGTACAACCCTGCTTCGAGGCCTCCCACTGGCGGCCCGGGCACCGGTTGCCGCCCTGGTGGCGGCGTTGGCTGTCCGGCTGGCGGATGAGACTGCGGGTTTCCTGCCGGCTGGAGCGCTTGAATCCTTTCGGTCCGAACTCGATCTGACCTACACCCAAGCAGGCTGGGTGCTCACCGTGCCCGCGGCAGGGGCCGTGGTGGGCATGTTGTTCTCCGCCGCCGCCGACCACGTCAGCCGACGGTTGATCGCCGCCGGAGGCGCTCTCGCGTATGCGGGGGCGCTGTCGGGTTTCGCTGTCGCAGAGTCCTCCGCCTGGTTGATCGCCTCATCGTTCCTGATGGGGGTGGGCGCCACGGCGATGATCGACGCGGCCGAGGTCGCACTGGTCGACCTGGCCGGCGACGATCTCCGCCCTTACCTGGCTCGGGCCAACCTGGCGGGCGTCATCGGTGACTTCGCCGGCCCCTTGCTGCTTGCAGCCGCAGTCGCCGCCGGGCTCGGCTGGCGCGGGGCCTTCGGTGTCGGAGCGGTGCTGATGGCCCTGTACGGAGGGTTGATCTCCAGTGTTCCCCTTCCTGCTCCCAAGCGTCCTGCCACCACGGCTGGCCTCACGCCGCTCCGCGTGGTGGTAACCGTGGCCACCGACCGCCGGGTCTGGCTCGTCGGGGTGATCGCTGCCCTCATCGGGCCCTTTGACGAGCCATTTCTGGGGTTCCTCGCCGCCTTGGTGGAGCAAGCGAGGGGCGCCTCGACCGTCATCGCCGTCCTCCTCACGCTGGCAGCCATCAGCGGTGGGCTGCTCACCTTCACGGTTCTGGAGGGGCGCCTGCGGTCGACGCCTGCCTTCACACTCCTCGTCATCGGCGGGGCGCTGATGGGAAGCGGCTCTCTGATCGTGGCGGTCGTCTCATGGGTCCCCGCCATTGCGGTTGGTGCGCTCGGGGTCGGGATCGGCCTCAACCTCGCCTGGCTGGGAGTCCAGCACCGGGCCCTCACCCTTCGCCCGGGCCACCAAGGCACCACCAAGGCAGTGGTGTCATCGATCGAGATGGCAGGCTTCGCCCTTCCGCTTGCCGTGGGGGCCGTTGCCGACTGGCTCGGGCTTCCTGCCGCGATGAGCGCCTACGCCCTGTTGGCGACTGCCATCGTGGTCCTGGGAGGCAGGTCCGCTCATAGAAGAGCCCTCCCCCCAGCCCCCTAATGGAGCCGTAAGCCAGAAGCGGCGATCATTGGGACGGCGGGTGAGCACTCCAGCCCCCTGGACACCTAGTCCTCGCGGGAGACCGTGCCCCCGCCGGTCCGCCCCGGGATCCACAGA